>JBDTXV010000291.1:0-4054 GCA_040006015.1 Caldimonas sp. | reverse complement strand
CCGACCGGATCGTCGTTGACGTTCAGCGTGCACGCCGCCTCGCACGGTGCCGGACAGATGCGCCCGGTGAATTCCGGAAAATTGTTGGTCGAGCGCAGCACCTCGAACGCGTTCTTCCAGTCGGCGCGATAGACGAGATCGTTGAAGTCCGGAATGACGTTGTTGACTGGGCAGCCGCCGATGCAGAACGGCGTGCCGCAATCCATGCAGCGGGCGGTCTGGACCTTGGATTCCTCCTCCTTCAGACCGATCACGAATTCCTTGTAGTTCTTGACTCGCTTCGGGACCGGCTCATAGCCCTCCTCGAGACGCTCGTACTCCATGAAACCGGTCAACGTGCCCATGCTATTTCCTCGTTCGGCCGCGATCGGTCACTTGGCCGGAACCGATTTCGCCGATTTCGATTTCGCCTTCGCGATCGTATCGCCCGCCTTCGCGGCGGCATCCGATTCGCCGAGTGCTGCGACGGCCTTCAGACTGATTTCGGCAAGCGCGCGCCGATACTCGTTCGGGAAGACCTTGACGAACTTCAGTCTCGACTCGTCCCACTGGTCGAGGATGTGCCGCGCACGAAGGCTGCCGGTCCACTTGTGGTGATCGGCGATCAGTCCCTTCAGCAGCGCCTCGTCGCACTGCCCTTTGTGCCAGATCGAGCGCTCGATCTGCTTCTCCTGCTCGGCAGCCGGCAGCACCTTGCCGAGCGACACCATCGCGGTGTTGCAGCGGCTCGCGAACTGTCCGTCCTCGTCGAACACATAGGCGATGCCGCCGCTCATGCCGGCGGCGAAGTTGCGTCCGGTCCTGCCGAGCACGACGACGGTGCCGCCGGTCATGTACTCGCAACCATGGTCCCCGGTCCCTTCGACGACGGCGGTCGCGCCGGAAAGACGGACCGCGAAGCGCTCGCCGGCGACGCCGCGGAAGAAGGCTTCGCCGCTGGTCGCGCCGTAAAGGACGGTGTTGCCGACGATGATGTTCTGGGTCGAGTCGCCGCGGAAGTCGATGCTCGGACGGATCGCGAGGCGGCCGCCGCTCATGCCCTTGCCGGTGTAGTCGTTCGCGTCGCCGATCAGATAGATCGTGATTCCCTGCGCGAGGAACGCGCCGAAGCTCTGCCCGCCGGTGCCTTCCATCTGAATGAAGATGGTCTGGTCCGGCAAGCCTTCCGGATGACGGCGGATCAATTCGCCGGAAAGCATTGCACCGACGGTGCGGTTGACGTTGCGAACCTGCTCCATCAGCTGGACCTTCTCGCCGCGCTCCAGCGCCGGCGCGCACTTTTCGATCAGGCGCACGTCGAGCGCCTTTTCGAGCCCGTGCGCCTGCGCTTCGACGTGGCGGCGCGCCACATGCGGCGGCGCTTCGGCCAGATGCAGGATGCGGCTGAAATCGAGCCCGCGCGCCTTCCAGTGCTCGATGCCCTTTTTCGTATCGAGCAGATCGGAGCGACCGATCAGGTCGTCGAACTTCGCGATGCCGAGCTGCGCCATGATCGCGCGCGCTTCTTCGGCGACGAAGAACAGGAAATTGACGACGTGCTCCGGCCGCCCTTCGAACTTCGCACGCAGCACCGGATCCTGGGTCGCGACGCCGACCGGACAGGTGTTCAGATGGCACTTGCGCATCATGATGCAGCCTTCGGCGACGAGCGGTGCGGTCGCGAAGCCGAACTCGTCGGCACCGAGGAGCGCGCCGATCACGACATCGCGGCCGGTCTTCATCTGACCGTCGGCCTGCACGCGGATGCGCCCGCGCAATCGATTCAGCACGAGAGTCTGCTGCGTCTCGGCGAGGCCGAGCTCCCAAGGCGTGCCGGCGTGCTTGATCGAGCTCCACGGCGATGCGCCGGTGCCGCCGTCGTGACCCGCGATCACGACGTGGTCGGCCTTGGCCTTCGCGACGCCGGCGGCGATCGTGCCGACGCCGACCTCCGAGACGAGCTTGACGCTGACGCTGGCCCGCGCGTTCGCATTCTTCAGGTCGTGGATCAGCTGCGCCAGATCCTCGATCGAATAGATGTCGTGGTGCGGCGGCGGCGAGATCAGGCCGACGCCTGGAACCGAGTGACGCAGGCGCCCGATGTAGTCGCTGACCTTGCCGCCCGGCAACTGGCCGCCCTCGCCCGGCTTGGCGCCCTGCGCCATCTTGATCTGCAACTGATCGGCGGAGACCAGGTACTCGGTCGTCACGCCGAAACGTCCCGACGCGACCTGCTTGATCTTCGAGCGCAGCGAATCGCCGGCCTTCAGCGGAAAGTCGACGACGATGTCGCCCTTGCCGATGATGTCGCTGAAATGCGTGCCCTCGGCGATCGGCTCGCCGCGCAGCTCGGCGCGGTAGCGCGCCGGGTCCTCGCCGCCTTCGCCGGTGTTCGATTTGCCGCCGATGCGGTTCATCGCGACGGCGAGCGTCGCGTGCGCCTCGGTGCTGATCGAGCCGAGCGACATCGCGCCGGTCGCGAAGCGCTTGACGATCTCCGCGGCGGACTCGACCTGGTCGAGGGGGATCGACTTGGCCGGATCGATGCGAATTTCGAACAGGCCGCGCAACGTCATCAGACGGTGCGACTGGTCGTTGATGATCTGCGCGTATTCCTTGTAGGTGTCGAAGCGGTTCGCGCGTGCGCTGTGCTGCAGCTTGGCGATCGCATCGGGAGTCCACATGTGCTCCTCGCCGCGCACACGCCATGCGTATTCGCCGCCGGCATCGAGCATCCCGGCGAGCACCGGGTCGGCGCCGAATGCGGCGCGGTGCATGCGGATCGCCTCTTCGGCGACCTCGAACACCCCGATCCCGCCGATCTGGCTTGCGGTCCCGCGGAAATATTTGTCGACGAACGCCTTCTCCAGACCGACCGCCTCGAAGAGCTGCGCGCCGCAATACGACATATAGGTCGAGACGCCCATCTTCGACATGATCTTCGAGAGACCCTTGCCGACCGCCTTGATGTAGTTGTAGATCGCCTTTTCGGCAGCGAGGTCGCCGGGAAGTGCCTGATGCAGTGCCTGCAGCGTCTCGAGAGCGAGATAGGGATGAACCGCCTCGGCCCCGTAGCCCGCGAGCACGCCGAAGTGATGCACCTCGCGCGCGGAACCGGTTTCGACGACGAGTCCGGCGGTGGTTCTCAGGCCCTCGCGCACCAGATGCTGGTGCACTGCGGAGAGAGCGAGCACCGCCGGTATCGCGACGTGGTCGCGATCGATGCGGCGATCGCTGATGATCAGGATGTTGTTGCCGCCATGGATCGCATCGACCGCCTGCGCGCAAAGCGACGCGAGCCTGGCCTCGACGCCTTCGTCGCCCCAGGCGAGTGGATAGGTGATGTCGAGCTCGAAGCTCTTGAATTTCGCCCCGGTGTGCGCGGCGATGTTGCGCAGGCGCGCCATGTCGCTGAAATCGAGCACCGGTTGCGGCACTTCGAGCCGCATCGGCGGATTCACTGCATTGATGTCGAGCAGATTCGGCTTCGGTCCGATGAACGAGACCAGCGACATCACGATCGCCTCGCGGATCGGATCGATCGGCGGATTCGTGACTTGCGCAAACAGCTGCTTGAAGTAGTTGTAGAGCGGCTTGTTCTTGTCCGACAGCACCGCGAGCGGCGTGTCATTGCCCATCGACCCGACGCCTTCCTCGCCCGCGGCCGCCATCGGGCTCAGCAGGAACTTGATGTCCTCCTGCGTGTAGCCGAATGCCTGCTGGCGGTCGAGCAGCGACTCCTGGTGCGCGGGCTCGGCCGCCTCTTCCTCCTCGACGTCCTCGAGCTTGACGCGAACGCTTTCGATCCACTGACGGTACGGTTTCGCCGACGCGAACTGGTTTTTCAGCTCCTCGTCATCGACGATCCGGCCCTGATCGAAATCGATCAGGAACATCTTGCCGGGCTGCAGGCGCCACTTCTTGATGATCTTGTTTTCCGGAATCGGCAGCACGCCGCTTTCGGACGCCATCACGACCAGGCCATCGTCGGTCACGATGTAGCGCGCCGGCCGCAGCCCGTTGCGGTCGAGCGTCGCGCCGATCTGCCGGCCGTCGGTGAAGACCATCGCGGCCG
>JBDTXV010000290.1:0-4055 GCA_040006015.1 Caldimonas sp. | reverse complement strand
GCGGCGAGCCGGCATAGTGGTTGACGAGCAGGATCTTCATCGGCGCTCCGCGCTTGCGATCGTGAGCTCGATCGTGCGCTCGATCGCTCGCTCGAACAGATCGATGCAATGCGCCCACTCGTAGTGCCGCTCGACGTGGGCGCGACCGCGCCGGCCGAGATCTGCGCGCAGAGTCGGGTCGAGGATCAGACGCTTCAGCGCCGCCTGCAGCGCCGCGACATCGTCGCGCTTCACGATCAGCCCGGTCGCACCGTCGACGACGACCTCGGGCAGCCCGCCGGCATCGCTGACGACGACCGGCACGCCGCAGGCGCTCGCCTCGACGACCGCGACGCCGAAGCTCTCGCTGTCGAGGCGGCTCGGCGCCGCATAGATGTCGAAGCGGTTCAGCCAAGCCGGCACGTCGACATGCGCGACCGCGCCGGCGAACTCGGTCCGCGCATCGATGCCGAGCTCGTGCGCGAGCGCTTCGAGCGCGCCGCGCTGCGGTCCATCGCCGACGATCAGCAGCCGGATATCGGGCACTCGCGCCGTGACGTCGGCATCGCGCGCGAGTCCGGCGAACGCCCGCAGCAGCAGGTCGACGCCGTATTTCGGCGCGAGCGACTTGACGATGCCGATCGTCAGCCGCACCGGATCGCGGCGCGCCGGCATCGGTGCAAAGCGCGCGAGGTCGACACCGAACGGCGTGATCGCGATCGCGTCGCGCTCGGGGGTCAGACGCCGCACCTGCTGCGCCATCGCGCGACTCGTCGATGCGATCGCGGTCGCGCGGCGCAGGTTCCAGCGCAACAGGCGGCGCTGCAACGGACCCCCGTCCGGGAAGTCGTAGACGTCGCTGCCCCACACCGAGAGCAGCATCGGCCGGAAGCCCGCGATCGCCGCGGTCGTGCCGTAGCCGCTCGCATAGTGCGCATTCAGCACGTCGGGTCGCCAGGTCGCGAGCTTGCGCCGCAATGCGCGTCCGTTCAGAAAGTAGCCCGGCGCGCCGCAATACGGCAGCCATATGACCTCGGCCTCTGCCGGCAGCAGCGCGCGCTCGCAGCGGTGCTGCGAGATCACGCAGAGCGGATGGCCGCGACGGATCAGCGCATCGGCCCAGCGCTGCAGATGGATCGAATTCGCCGGACCGAGCAGCGCGATTCGCGTCATCGCGGTGCTTCCGGCTGCGTCGCGACGCGGCGCGCATCGAAGACGAAGACCAGCGCCGCGGCGCCGGCCGCGAGCGCCCACAGCGTGCACAGCGCGGTCAGCCCCGCGGGCCTGACGCCGATCCAGGCGAGCGCGAGCACGATCCAGCGTGCGCACTCGGCGCGCGCTGCGATCCACGGCAATCCCTTGGCGGCGGCCTGCACCGTCAGGACCCGCGAAGCGGCCTCCGCGGCGGCGCCGGCGAGCAGCACCGCGACCGCGGCGGTGACTCCGGCATACGCCGGCCCGAGACCGAGGTCGGGCCACGCCGGCGCGACGACCGCGACCGCGGCCGCGACGCCGATCAGCAGCGCGAACAGCAGGGCGGCCCAGCGTCGCGACGCGGCCGCGCCGGGCTGCTCCATCCAGCGCCGCAGCAGCAGCGGCGCCGCATAGGCTATCGGCGTCAGCGGCACCTGCACCAGCGTCATCGCGAGCGTGAAGCGGCCGAGCGCCGCATGTCCGGCGGCGGCCTCGACCCAGCGCTGCATCACGACGATCGCCGCGGTCGCGAGCGCCGCCGTCAGCCACGCGGCGAGACCGTAATGGCCGAGCTCGCGCCAGCCCGCGGTCGAGGCCGCGCGCGCGACTTCGGCAGCGCGAACCCACTGCCACGCCAGGCTCGCGGCCGCACCGTAGGCGAGCGCGAACAGCAGCCACCATGCCGACGCGGTCGCCGCGCCGGCCGCGATCGCGATGCCGACGCCGAGCAGCAGCGCGAGCTGCGGCAGCGCGGTCGCGACGTTGAACCACGCGGTCCGCTCGCGCAACAGCAGCAGCGCACGCAACTGGCCGTGCAGCACCACCGCCGCGACCGCGGCGCCGAGCAGCAGCGAGGCCCAGAGCGCAGTCGGCGCGACGAGCCAGGCGCCGAGCGCGGTCGGCGCGAAGGGCTCCGCGGCGAGTGCGGGTCCCCGCCACCACGCATAGGCCGCGCCGATCGGCACGGCGAGCAGCGCGCTCGCGACGGCCCAGCGCAGCGCCGAAGCGAGACCGAGCCGACCGGACCTGACGTGGAAGAAGAGGGCCTGCGGCAGGCCGAACATCGCGAAAGCGGCGACGAATTCGATCTCGGCCTTGGTCCGGCTGAAGACGCCCTGCACCTCGGGCCCGAGGCTCGCGGCGAGCAGCCAGGTCGCCGCGAGCACCGCGGCCGCGCCGGCACCCTGGATCCACAACGACACCCACAACTGGCGCCGCAGGCTCGGCGCGGCGGCGCTCATCCGAGTCGCGCGCACGCACGCGTGAAGCGGCCGAGCGCCGCTGCAAACCGCGCCAGGCGCCGAATCTGCGCGCCTAGGTCGTCACGCTGCGTTGCGGTGCCGCTCGGCCGCGCGTTCATGCGCGCTCCGATTGCGACGAAGCCGGCCCGGTCGCGAGGTCCCGATGCGACGTCGGCGAACGCGCAGCCAGCGCGGATTCGTCGATGCGACCCGGCGCACGCCGCCGGATCAGGCGCGCCGGCACGCCGCCCCAGATCTCCCGCGCCGGCACGTCGCGCGTGACGACCGCGCCGGCGGCGATCACCGCGCCGTGGCCGATGCGCACGCCTCGTAGGATCACCGCGCGGGCGCCGACCCAGACCTCGTCGTCGAGCACCGGCGGCGCCGCATCGACTTGCGTCCTCTGCGGCGACCGGCCGTGCCGCGCCGCGAGGACCGGCGATGTCGTCGCCGCATCGGGATCGTGCTCGGCCGGACCGATCAGCACGTCGTAGCCGATCGAGCACCAGCGCCCGATCTGTCCCGAGAAGATCCAGCCCGAGCCGATATACGTGCCCTCGCCGATCACGACGTCGCGGCCGATCGTCGCGGCGCCGATCGCATGCACGCGGTCGAGCCGCGCGTGCGGACTGATCCGCGCGCCGCGACCGACCGCGACGCCGAGCGCACCGGCGCGCAGGTTGCCGGCGAGGTAGTAGAGACTCTCGACCGCATGCGCGAGCAGATTGCGCAACGGCTGCAGCACGTTCACGCGCCGAGCGCCTGACGCAGCGCCTCGACGACGCGGTCCTGCTGGGCATCGGTCAGGTCGGCGCTCATCGGCAGGCTCAGCACGAGCGCCGCGGCCGCGATCGCGTGCGGGAAGGCGTCTGTCGGCGCGAGATGCGCATAGGCCGGCTGGTGATGGACCGGCTTCGGATAGTGCACCGCGGTCGGAATGCCGCTCGCGGCGAGCGCCGCCTGCACGCGCTCGCGCTGCTCGACGAAGACCGTGTACTGCGCCCACACGCAATCGCGATCGGCACGCAGCGCGAGCCGCTCGAGGCCCGGCAGGCCGGCGAGCGCCGCGTGATAGCGCCGGCCGAGCGCGGCGCGGCGCGCGAGCTCCCATTCGAAGCGCTCGAGCTTCGCGAGCACGACCGCGCACTGCAGCGTGTCCATCCGGCCGCCGACACCGACGCGTGTGTGGACGTAGCGCGCGCTCTGGCCGTGGACGCGGATCTCGCGGCAGGCCTGCGCGAGCGCATCGTCGTTCGTGAAGATCGCGCCGCCGTCGCCGTAGCAGCCGAGCGGCTTGCTCGGAAAGAAGCTGGTGCAGCCGAAGGTGCCGAGATTGCAGCTCTTGCGGCCTCCGCAGGTGGCGCCGAAGCTCTGCGCCGCGTCCTCGATCACCGCGAGGCCGTGACGCGCGGCGATCGCGCCGATCGCATCCATCTCGGCGCACTGCCCGTACAGGCCGACCGGCATGATCGCGCGCGTCCGCGGCGTGATCGCCGACTCGATCAGCGCGGCGTCGATGTTGCAGGTGTCGGCCTCGATGTCGACGAAGACCGGTCGGCCGCCGAGCAGCACGATCATCTCGGCGGTCGCCGCGAACGTGAACGGCGTCGTGATCACTTCGTCGCCGGGCCCGATGCCGAG
>JBDTXV010000289.1:0-4060 GCA_040006015.1 Caldimonas sp. | reverse complement strand
TGATGGACTTCGTCGTCAGGATGGACGTCTGGAACAAGCTGTCGCCGAAGATGAAAGTCTGGCTCGATGACGAGATCCAGGTCTATTCCAACATCCACCACGGCGCGATCCAGAAGGCCGACATGGAGGCCTGGGGCAAGTTCGAGAAGGCCGGCGTGCAGATCAACCGGCTGCCGGCGGAAGAGCTGCCGAAATTCCAGCAGGTCGCCGTGCCGATCTGGTTCAAGTGGGCCAACAAGGACGCCGACGCGGCCCGGATCTTCAAGCTGCAGTTGCAGGTGATGGAGTCGCCGTCGGTCGGCTATGTCACCCCCGACATGTACAAGGGCCTGAAGATCGGCTGACCTGACGGCCGGCGCTCATCGCCGGCCGCCGTGCCTCCACCGAACGCGCCGCCCACTGGGCGGCGTGCGCTTGTTGAACGGGACCGACCGATGCCGTCGCTCAATTTCGTCCTGCCGCACTGGATGTACTGGGGCATCCTGCTGCTGTTCCCGGTCGCGGCAATGGTCT
Source organism: Caldimonas sp. (assembly GCA_040006015.1). Taxonomy (GTDB): domain Bacteria; phylum Pseudomonadota; class Gammaproteobacteria; order Burkholderiales; family Burkholderiaceae_C; genus Schlegelella_A. The sequence continues at coordinate 3,547 of JBDTXV010000289.1, read as the reverse complement.
TCGTCGCGCGCCAGAAACGCCTGGGCGCTCCGCACGAGCCGCTGCTGTTCAACGCCTACCTGTTCTGGCTGCTGAGCGGCTTCATGGGGTTGCACCGGATGTATCTGAAGAGTTGGTGGGGCTTCGTCTACCTGCCGCTCTTCGTCGGCATCATCTATTGCAACTCCCAAGTCCGGGAAAGCCGCGAAGATATTTCGCGGACGACCGCTGAATACGAGCAGGCGCAGACCCTCCTGAAGCGCGCACAGCCGATCGATGCCGGCGCGGCGACGCCCGACGAGCGCAAGGCGCTCGCCGATGCCGGGAGCGCCTCCACGACGAAGAAGACGGCGCTGGACGGAGCCCAAAAGGTCCAGGACGACTGGAGGCAGATCGCGCACACGATCGGCATCGTCGTCGTCGTGCTGCTCGCGATCGACGCCGTGCTGATGCCGGCACTGGTCAGAAAGCGACGGGCACAGGCCACCGCCGCCGGCTATGCGGCCGACCCCGTCGCGCGCGAGCCCGAAATTCCGCAGCACGGCACCGCCGAAGACCCGACACTGCGCGTCCGAACGCCGTTCACCGACTGGATCGACGCGATCAACGCCAAGGCCGGCGAATACGTCGCCTACTGGGCGATCGTCGCGGTCTTCGCCTATTACTACGAGGTGCTGGCCCGCTTCGTCTTCAATTCGCCGACCAACTGGGTACACGAAAGCATGTTCCTGATGTTCGGCATGCAGTACATGATCTCCGGCGCCTATGCCTATCGCGAAGACCAGCACGTGCGGGTCGACGTCTTCTATTCGAAGTTCTCGACCCGCGGCAAGGCGATCGCCGACATCATCAGCTCTGTGTTCTTCTTCATCTTCACGATCACGATGCTGTGGACCGGCTGGCGCTTCGCCGCCGACGCCGTCGGCAACCACGAGTCGTCGTTCACCGAGTGGGGCATCCAGTACTGGCCGGTCAAGCTGACGCTGCCGATCGGCGCCGCCCTGATCATGTTGCAAGGCGTGTCGAAGCTGATCAAAGACATTGCCATCCTCAACCGCCTCAAGGACGCCTGAACATGGGCCTCGAAATTCCGATCGCCTGGCTCTCGGTCCTGCTGTTCGGCTCGCTCGCGCTGCTGCTCTCGATCGGGCTGCCGATGGCGTTCTGCACCGGCAGCCTGGCCGTGATCTTTCTGTTCATCTTCGGCACGCCGGCGGTCCTGAACATGATGCCGTCGCGCATTTTTCCGTTCATGACCGACTACCAGCTGTCGGCCGTGCCGCTCTTCATCTTCATGGCGGCGATGCTCGAGAAGGCCGGAATCATCGAGGAGCTGTTCGACGTCATCTACAAGTGGCTCGGCTCGCTGAAGGGCGGACTGGCGTCGGCGACGGTCATCGCCTGCACGCTGCTCGCGGCGATGGTCGGCGTAGTCGGCGCGACCGAAGTGACGATGGGCATGATCGCGCTGCCGGCAATGCTGCGGCGCGGCTACGACCCGAAGATCGCTTGCGGCTCGCTGCTTGCCGGCGGCACGCTCGGCATCCTGATCCCGCCGTCGGTGATGGCGATCGTCTATGCGGTCATCGCGCAGCAGTCGCTCGGCGAGCTGCTGATCGGCTCGGTCTTTCCCGGCCTGCTGCTCTCGGGAATGTACGTCGCTTACATCACCATCCGCTGCTACATCAACCCGAGCCTGGGCCCGGCGCTGCCGATCGAAGAGCGCGTCGATTTTCGGGAAAAGCTGCGCCTGCTGCGCAACACGATCGCGCCGATCATGCTGATCCTGCTGGTCCTCGGCATCATCTTCCTGGGCATCGCGACGCCGGTCGAGGCCGCCGGTATCGGCACCTTCGGCGCACTGGCTGTCTGCGCGCTGCACGGGAGGCTCAACTGGATCAACGTCCAGGAAGCGGCGCTGGCCACGCTGAAGGCCACCGCGATGGTGATGTGGATCTTCTTCGGCGCGACGATGTTCGTCGGCTTCTTCATCGTCAAGGGCGGCCAGACCTTCGTCGCCGACTCGATCCTCGGCACCGGGCTCGGGCCGTACGGTGTCCTCGGCCTGATGATGTTCATCCTGTTCGTGCTCGGGATGTTCCTCGACTGGGTCGGAATCCTGCTGCTGACGGTGCCGATCTTCGTGCCGATCCTGACGGCCATCTCTTTCAACGGCGTGTTCGGGCTGCAGGGCGTCAAGCCCGACGACATCTCGCTGTGGTACGGCGTGATCTTCATCGTCAACATGCAGATGGCGTTCCTCAGCCCGCCGTTCGGCTACTCGCTGTTCTATCTGAAGAGCGTGGCGCCGCCACAAATCAGCATGGCGACGATCTTCAAGTCGGCGGTCCCGTTCATCGGGCTGCAGGCGACTTGCAACGCACTTTGCATCATCTTCCCGCAGATCGTGCTGTGGCTACCGAGCAAGCTGTACGCCGGGCACTGAGCCGATCGCTGCAGCGCTGTTGAAGCAAGGCGGACAGAGATGTCCGTGCCAGAATCGCGGCCACCCGGACACGTCGACTGGCCGTGAATCTCGTCTTTCCCCACACGTTCGTGCCATGGTTCCGCACCGTGGCGCCGCATATCCATGCCTATCGCGGCAAGACCTTCGTCGTCGCGATCGCCGGCGAGCTGATCGCCGCCGGCAAGCTCAGTCCGTTCGCGCAGGACCTCGCGATCCTGCATGCGATGGGGATCAAGCTGGTGCTGGTGCACGGCTTTCGGCCGCAGGTCGACGAGCAATTGCGCTCGAAAGGGCATGCATCGCGCTTCAGCCAGGGCCTGCGCATTACCGATGCGATCGCGCTCGACAGCGCCCAGGAAGCCGCTGGGCAACTGCGCTTCGAGATCGAGGCGGCGTTCTCGCAAGGGCTGCCGAATACGCCGATGGCGAACGCGATCGTGCGCGTCGTCTCGGGCAACTTCCTGACCGCGCAGCCGGTCGGCATCGTCGACGGTGTCGACTTCGTCCACAGCGGCGTCGTTCGCAAGGTCGATGCCGTCGCGATCCGGCGCGCGATCGACATCGGCGCGATCGTGCTGCTCTCGCCGTTCGGCTTTTCGCCGACCGGCGAGGCGTTCAACCTGACGATGGAAGACGTCGCGACGAGCACCGCGATCGCGCTGCGCGCCGACAAGCTGCTGTTCGTCACCGAAGTCGCCGGAATTCGCGAAGATCTTGCCGATCCGGAAAGCCCGATCGACACCGAGCTCGCACTCGCAGACGCCGAGCGCCTGCTGGCCAGCCTGCCGAAGCCGCAACAGGCGTCGGACCCGGCGTGGTATCTGCGCCATTGCGTCAGGGCCTGCCGCGGCGGCGTCGAGCGCTCGCACATCCTTCCGTTCGCGGTCGACGGCGCGCTGTTGATGGAAGTCTTTACGCACGACGGCATCGGCACGATGGTCGTCGACGAGAAGCTCGAGAGCCTGCGCCAGGCGACGCCGGACGACGTCGGCGGCGTGCTGCATCTGATCGAGCCGTTCGAGCGCGACGGCACGCTCGTCAAGCGTGATCGCACCGAGATCGAGCGCGACATCGGCCTCTACACGGTGATCGAGCACGACG
>JBDTXV010000288.1:0-4060 GCA_040006015.1 Caldimonas sp. | reverse complement strand
GCGCCGATCGCATAGACCAGCGACGTGTCCTGGAACAGGATCACCGTCTGCGTCAGCAGCACCGGCAGCATGTTGCGGAACGCCTGCGGCAGCACGACCAGCTTCATGCACTGCGCGTAGGTCATGCCGACCGCATAGCCGGCATAGACCTGGCCCTTCGCGACCGACTGGATGCCGGCGCGCATGATCTCCGAGTAGTACGCCGCCTCGAAGACCGTGAACGTCACGATCGCCGAGATCTCGGAGCGGTGATTGCGGCCGAAGTCGCCGGCGATCGCGCCGTAGAAGCCGCCCGGGATCAGCAGGAAGAACCACAGGATCACCATCACCAGCGGAATCGAGCGCAGCGTGTTGACGTAGGCCGCCGCCGGCATCACGAGCCAGGGTTTCCCGGAGAGACGCATCAGCGCGATCAGCGTGCCGAGCGCGATGCCGCCGATCATCGCGATCAACGTCAGCTGGACCGAGAAGATCAGCCCCTTCAGGACGAAGCTGGACAGGACCGACCAGCTCAGGAATGCGAAGTCGAGGTTCATTTCGCGCCCCCGATCATCCCGGGTACCTGGACCCGTTGCTCGATGAAATGGGCGACCCGGTTGACGAAGAACGCCGAGATGAAATAGAGCACCGTGACCGCGAGGTAGACCTCGATGCCGCGCGACGTTTCCTCCTGCGCCTGCATCGCGAACATCGTCAGCTCGGCGACGCTGACCGCGAACGCGACCGACGTGTTCTTGATGATGTTCATCGACTCGCTGGTCAGCGGCGGAATGATGATGCGGTAGGCCATCGGCAGCAGCACGTGCCGGTAGGTCTGCGGCAAGGTCAGTCCCATCGCGAGCCCGGCATAGCGCTGCCCCTTCGGCAGCGACTGGATCCCGGCCTTGACCTGCTCGGAAATCCGCGCCGACGTGAAGAAGCCGAGCGCGAACACGACCAGCACGAAACTAGGGATCGCGCGCAGGCTCAGGAAGATCGACGGCAGCACGTGATACCAGAGAAAGAGCTGGACCAGCAGCGGGATGTTGCGAAACAACTCGGTCCAGGTGTTGCCGATCGCGACGAACCACTTGTTCGGTGTCGTGCGCAGGATCCCCATCAGCGAGCCGACCGCGAGCGCGACGATCAGCGCGAGCACCGCGACCGAAAGGGTCCAGCCCCATGCCGAGAACAGCCATTGCAGATAGGTGCGCCCGTCGCCCGGGTCCTTCAGGAAGAACTGCCAGTCCCATGTGCTGCCCAAAGCGCGCTCCCTGGTTTTTCTCGAACTGCCGCCGCACCCGAACGAAAAAGCGCGACGCGAAGGGCTCCGCGCCGCGCTTCGCCGCACTGTAAGCAAACTCCGCGCCGCGCGGCGCTAGGGCTTACCTCAGGCGGGTCGGTCGATCGCTTCCGGCTTCAGGGCTGGGCGTACTCTTCGAGCGGCTTGTCGGTCGGATTCGCCCACGCCGCCTTCGTCGCATCGCTGGCCGGCAGGTTGACCTTCGTGTTGGCCGGCGGAATCGGCTGCATGAACCACTTGTCGTACAGCTTCGCGGCTTCCCCGCTCTTCGCAATCGCGCGCACGCTGTCATCGACCGCCTTCTTGAACGCCGGGTCGTCCTTGCGATACATGATCGCGATCGGCTCGACGCTGAGCGGCTCGCCGACGATTTTGAAATCGGCCGGATTCTTCGACTTCGAGATCAGGCCGGCAAGGATCTGGCCGTCCATCACGAACGCGTCGGCGCGGCCCGATTCGAGCAGCAGGAAGCTGTCGGAGTGGTCCTTGCCATTCAGCTCCTTGAAGTCCATACCCTGCGCGCGCTTGTTCTTGCGCAGCAACTGCACCGAGGTCGTGCCGGTCGTCGTCGCGACGGTCTTGTCCTTCAGGCCGGCGATGCCGGTGATGCCGCCGTTTGCCTTGGCGGCGATGCGCACCTCCTCGACATAGAGAGTCGGCGCGAACGCGACGTCCTTCAAGCGCGCGGTGTTGTTCGTGGTCGAGCCGCACTCGAGGTCGACGGTGCCGTTCTGCACCAGCGGGATGCGGTTCTGCGACGTCACTGGCTGGTACTTGATGTCGATCTTCGCCATCCCGAGCTGCTTCTGGATATCGGCGATCACGTGTTGGCAAACGTCGTAATGGAAGCCGGTGTACTTGCCGTCACCGAGCGTGTAGGCCAGCGCGCCGGACGACTCGCGCACGCCCATCGTGATCGAGCCGCTGTCCTTGATCTTCTTCAGCGTGTCCTGCGCCTCGGCAGCGCCGGCGAAGCCGAACGCGAGAGCCATTGCCGCGGCGCCGGCCATGTACGATTTCTTCATACGAACTCCTGAAAAACAGTTGAATCGATAGAACGGGATTCTAGGGACGCAGGACGACCGGATCGGCCCAAATGCTTGCAAAGCAGGGTTTGTGCCGAGGGGCTTCCCGGCTCACCAGCGCGTTCAAGCCGCGGCACGCGGCTGCGGCCACGCCGGCGCGTCGCGCAGGAACTGCCACAGCGCTCCCGCGCCCGGCTTCGAATGGCGCGCGACCTCGGGGCGCTCGCGATAGATGCGGATCTCCATCGTCAGCTCGTGCGTGCCCGGCCGCGCGGCGCGGACGAGCCGTCCGGCGGCGAGCTCCTGCGCGACCGAATTCGTCGGCAGGAACGCGAGCCCGTGGCCTTCGATCGCCATCGCCTTCAGGCCTTCGGCCATGTCGGTCTCGTAGATCGCCTCGAGATTCAGCGGCATCGGCGCGCGCCGCGTGATCGCCTCGACGAGGCGACCGAGATAAGCCCCCGATGCATAGCTGAGGAACGGCACACGCGCTCCTTGCGGCCCGGGCAGCCGAAACAGCGGCTCGCCGTTCGCATCGGCCTTCGCGTAGGCCGCGAGGGTCTCTTCGCCGAGGCTCAACATCTCGTAGCGCTCCGGACTCAGCGGCAACGGCTGCAGCGGATGGTGATAGGCGAGCAGCAGATCGCAGCTGCCTTCGGTCAGATGCATCACCGCATCGTGCACGTTCAGCGCGATCAGTCGGCTCTTCAGCGCGCCGAAGCGCTCGCGCAGATCCATCACCCAGTGCGGGAAGAACGTGAACGCGAGCGAATGCGGAACCGCGAACTCGATCATGTCGGCGCCCGTGGCGGTGTGGCCGCGCATCATGTTGCGGGTCGCCTGCAGCGCGCCGATGATCTCGAGCGCCTGCGCGTGGAACGTCTCGCCGGCCGGCGTCAGCCGGGTCGGATACGACGAGCGATCGACGAGGTCGATGCCGGCCCAGGCCTCGAGGGACTGGATCCGGCGCGAGAACGCCGGCTGCGTGATGTGGCGCAACTGCGCCGAGCGCGAGAAGCTGCGCGTCTCGGCGAGGCTGACGAAGTCCTCGAGCCACTTGGTTTCCACGGCCAGGCAGTTTATCGCCCGCGTCGTCGCGCTCAGTGCGGCGCGGCCTCGAGCTCGACCGCCTTCCTCGCATCGGCCTGCTGCAGGTTCCACATCTGCGCATAGCGGCCGTCCTGCGCGATCAGCTCGGCGTGGGTGCCGCGCTCGAGGATGCGGCCGCCCTCCATCACGAGGATCTGATGCGCATCGACGACGGTCGAGAGCCGGTGCGCGATGACCAGCGCGGTCTTGTTGCGCGCGGCGTTCTGCAGCTCGGCCTGGATCGCGCGCTCGTTCGCCGAATCGAGCGCCGAAGTCGCTTCGTCGAAGATCAGCAGCGGTGGGTTCTTCAGCAAGGTCCGCGCGATCGCGACGCGCTGCTTCTCGCCGCCGGAGAGCTTCAGGCCGCGCTCGCCGACCATCGTCGCGTAGCCCTTCGGCGTCGATGCGATGAACGCATGGATGTGCGCGGCCTGCGCCGCGGCCTCGACCTCGGCGCGTCCGGCGCCGGTTTGGCCGTAGGCGATGTTGTATTCGACCGTGTCGTTGAAGAGCACGGTGTCCTGCGGCACGATGCCGATCGCCTGGCGCAGGCTCTGCTGCGTGACGCTGCGGATGTCCTGCCCGTCGATCGAGATCGCGCCGGCATCGACGTCGTAGAAGCGGAACAGCAGCCGCGCCAGCGTGCTCTTGCCCGAGCCCGAAG
>JBDTXV010000287.1:0-4076 GCA_040006015.1 Caldimonas sp. | reverse complement strand
GCGATGGCGGCTTCTGACGCGCTCCGACCTCGCGTCGTGCGGCCCGAAGGTCGGCTGATGGATGCGGGTCAGATCCCGGTCCAGCCGCCGAAGGCCGAGGCCACTGCGACTGTGGACCGGCTGCGCGCGCGCCTGCGTGCCGGCCTGGCGATCCCGGCGCATCCGCTCGCGCTCGATGCGCGGCGCCGCCTCGACGAGCGGCGCCAGCGCGCGCTCGGGCGCTATTACCTCGATGCCGGTGCCGGCGGTCTCGCGGTCGGCGTGCACACGACCCAGTTCGCGATCCGCGAGGCCGGCCTGTACGAGCCGGTGCTGCGCATCGCGATCGATACCGCGCGCGACTGGCCCGAGGCCGGCGCCACGCCGGTGATGGTCGCCGGCGTCTGCGGCCGCACCGGCGCCGCGGTCGCCGAGGCCGGGCTCGCGCGCGGCCTCGGCTACGACGCCGGCTTGCTGAGCCTCGCGGCGATGAAGGGCCGCAGCGAGGACGAGATCGTCGAGCATTGCCGTGCGGTCGCCGAGGCGATTCCGCTGATCGGCTTTTATCTGCAGCCGGCCGTCGGCGGGCTCGACCTGAGCGCTCGTTTCTGGGCGCGCTTCGCGACGATCGAGAACGTCGTCGCGATCAAGGTCGCGCCGTTCAACCGCTACCGCACGCTCGATGTCGTGCGCGGCATCGTCGAGGCCGGTGCCGAAGAGCGGATCGTGCTGTACACCGGCAACGACGATCACATCGTGCTTGATCTCGTCACGCCGTTCGCTGCGATGCGCGGCGACCGCAAGGCGGTCACGGTGCGCTTTCGCGGCGGCCTGCTCGGTCACTGGTCGGTCTGGACGCGGAGCGCGGTTGCCTTGCTCGAGCGCTGCAAGGCCGCGGTCGCAAGTCAGCAGGCCGGTGGCGCGGTCGATGCCGAACTGCTCGCGCTCGACAGCCGCGTGACCGACTGCAACAGCGCGTTCTTCGATGTCGCGAACGACTTCCGCGGCTGCATCACCGGTTGCCACGAAGTGCTGCGCCGCCAGGGTCTGCTCGAAGGCATCTGGTGTCTCGATCCCGGCGAAGGCCTGAGTCCGGGCCAGGCCGCCGAGATCGATCGCGTCTGCGCGCAGCATGCCGACCTAGCCGACGATGCGTTCGTCGCCGCGAATCTCGAGCGCTGGCTAGACCAGGAATCGACATGAGGCCGGCGCCGCGCCTGAAGGTTCTCGACGTCGAGCTGTTCGAGCAGCCGTTCCGCTTGCGAATGCCGTTTCGCTTCGGCGTCATCACGGTCACGCACGGGCTGCAGGCATTCGCGCGCGTGCGGGTGCGTCACGACGACGGGCGCGAAGGCCTCGGCTACGCGGCCGAGACGCTCGCCGCGAAATGGTTCGACAAGAACCCGGCGCTGACCGACGAACAGAATGTCGAGCAGCTGCGCAAGGCGCTCGAGCTGGCCGCGGACGCCTATCGCGCGGCGGCGCCGATGACGGCGTTCGCTCTCTTCGCCGTGCATTACCGTGGCCTGCTCGAAGCCGGCGCCGCGCTCGATCTGGGTCCGCTGGTCGCGAGCTACGGTCCGGCGCTGCTCGACCGCGCGGTGCTCGATGCGCTGTGTCGGATCGAAGGGATTTCGTTCTGGACCGCGATGCGGGGCAATCTGCCCGGCATGCGCAGCGATCCGATTGCGCCCGACCTGGCCGGCTACGATTTCGACGCCTTGCTCGCCAGCCTCGAGCCGGCGCACAGGATCGATGCGCGGCACACCGTCGGCCTGGTCGACCCGATCGTCGCGGCGGACCAGCCGGCCGGCGGCCGCGTCGACGACGGACTGCCCGAGACGCTCGAAGAGGTCGTCGCGACCTACGGACACCGCTACTTCAAGCTGAAGGTCTCGGGCAATCCCGACGCCGATCTCGAGCGGCTGACCCGCATCGCCGGCGTCCTCGACACGCTGCGCGACCCGTTCCGGATCTCGCTCGACGGCAACGAGCAGTACGACGATGTCGACGCGGTCGCGGCGCTGTGGCGGGCGCTGGAACGCGAGCCGCGGCTGCAGCGCCTGTGCGCGTCGACGCTCTTCATCGAGCAGCCGCTGAAGCGCCAGGTCGCGCTCGCGCGCAGCGTGCTGCCGCTCGCGCGGCATCGGCCGGTGATCATCGACGAGTCCGACGGCGACCTCGACGCCTTCGTGCGCGCACGCGCGCTCGGCTATGCCGGCGTCTCGTCGAAGAACTGCAAGGGCTTCTACAAGTCGGTGATCAATCTGGCCCGCTGCCGGCTCTGGAACGGCGCCGGCGCCGGCTACTTCATGTCCGGCGAAGATCTGACGACGCAGGCCGGCCTTTCGGTGCAGCAGGATCTCGCGCTCGTCAGCCTGCTCGGCCTGAGCCACGTCGAGCGCAACGGCCACCACTTCATCGACGGCTTCGCCGGGCGGCCGATCGCCGAGAGCGAGAACTTCCTGCGTGCGCACCCCGATCTGTACCACCTGCAGAACGGCCGCGTGCGCCTGCAGATCGAGCAGGGCATGCTGAGGATCGGCTCGCTCGAATGCGCCGGCTTCGGCACGTCGGTCAGCCCCGACCTCACGGCGACTGCGCCGATGCCGAAGGCCGACTGGCCGACCGCGAAGCCGGCCTCCTCGATCAGTCGAGCTTGATCGCGCCCTGCGCGACGACCGTGCTCCAGCGCTTGCGCTCGCGCTCGAAGAAGGTCGCGAACTCGGCCGGCGACATCGTGTACACCTCGGCGCCCTGTGCACTGAGGCGCGCCCGCACGTCGGGTGAGCGGATGATCCGGGTCAGCTCGGTTGAGAGGCGCGCGAGCACTTTCGGCGGCGTGCCGGCCGGGACCAGCAGCCCCTGCCAGGTGCCCGACTCGAAGCCGGGCACGCCCTGCTCGGCGATCGTCGGCGAATTCGGCAGCAACGGCACCCGAGTCGCCTTCGAGACGCCGATCACCTTCAGCTTGCCCGACTGGACGAATGGCAACGTCGCGAGCATCCCGTTCATCAGGACCTGCGTCTGGCCGGCGACGGTGTCGCCGATCGCCTGCGAGCCGCCCTTGTACGGCACGTAGGTCCATTTCGCGCCGGTCGCCTTCTCGACCGCGATGCCGGCCAGATGCGGCGCGCTGCCGAGCGCGGTGACCGCGAAGTTCAGCGCGCCGTTCTTCGACAGCGCGACGAGCTCCTTCAGGTTGTTCGCCGGAACCGACGGATGTACGACCAGCAGATGCGGCGAATACGCAAGCATCGTGGCGCCGGTCAGATCCTTCGACGGATCGAAGCCGAGCTTCGAATAGACCGACGGCGTGATCGCGAGCGCGCCGACGTCGCAGAGCAGCAGCGTGTGCCCGTCGGCGGGCGACTTGGCGACCGCATCGGTGCCCATGTTGCCGTTCGCGCCGGGCTTGTTCTCGACGATCACGGTCTGGCCGAGCGCTTCGCCGAGCGGCGCGCTGATCGCGCGCGCGATGATGTCGGACGAGCCGCCCGGCGTGTACGGAACGATGATCCGGATCGGCTTCGACGGCCAGGTATCGGCGCGCGCGACGAAGCCGCCGGCCAATGCGGCGGCGCCGAGCGCGCCGTGGCCGATGCGTTGCAGCGCGAGGCGGCGGGCGCGCTTCTGGGAATCGGAAGTGTTCATGCGGAGCGCTTTCGGCGGAGGGGTCGGAGCGGCGTTCGCGGCCGGGCGAAGATCGGCCCGATTGTCATCGTCCGGGCCGGACTCGCGTACCGGTGGCGCCGCCGATTGCTTTCACGCCGGTCTTCTGCATCATAGGAAAAGCTTCGACATGACCACTGCCGCCACTCCTACGCCGCCGTTCCGGCGCCTGTTGCTGACCGGCGCCGCCGGTGCCCTCGGCCGTGAGCTGCGCCCGCGCCTCAAACGGCTCTGCGCGACCTTGCGCCTCAGCGACATTGCCGACCTCGGCCGCGCCGGCGCCGGCGAGGAAGTCGTCGTCGCGGCGCTCGAGCAAGCCGACGCGGTGCGGGGGCTGCTTGACGGCGTCGATGCGGTCGTGCATCTCGGCGGCGTCTCGGTCGAGGGGCCGTTCGAGCCGATCCTGCAGGCCAACATCGTCGGCG
>JBDTXV010000286.1:0-4080 GCA_040006015.1 Caldimonas sp. | reverse complement strand
CGAGCTCGACCTCGAGGCGCGCCTCGAAAACGATGCGCCGCTGCGCGCCGAGCTCGAGGCGATGCAGCGGCTGCGCGAAGCGATACGCGACGGCGCCGACCATCACGCGGCGCCGCCGGCGTTGCGGGCAATCGTGCAGGCGCTGCCGCAACGTTGGCTCGAATCGGCGCCGGCGCCGGCGCCGGCGTCCGTCGTCGTCCGGGCCGCGCGATCGCGTACCGCGCGCCTCTTCGCTGCTGCGGCACTGGCTTGCGCGGTCGTGATCGCGACCGTCGTCGGCATCGTCTGGCAACAGGCGCCACAGGACGCGCTCGCCGGAGAGGCGGTCGCGAGCCACGTCCGCGCGACGCTCGGCCAGCACCTCGTCGACGTCGCCTCGTCCGACCGGCATGCGGTCAAGCCGTGGCTGTCGGCGCGGCTCGATTTTTCGCCGCCGCTGCCCGAAGCGGTGCCGCCCGGAGCGCTCTTTCTCGGCGGCCGCATCGACTACCTCGACACGCGTCCGGTCGCCGCTCTCGTCTATCGCCAGCGCGAGCACGTGATCGACTCGTTCGTCTGGCCGGCGGGCGACGCAGCCGATAGCGCGATGACGCAGCGCTCGCTGCGCGGCTTCAATGCGCTGCACTGGATCCACGCCGGGATGACCCACTGGGTCGTCTCGGATCTGAACCGCGACGAGCTCGTCGCGTTCGCTCAGGCGCTCGACGCCGGCGCTGCGCCGCGCTGAGCCGCTGGCAGCGCTGGCGCGAACGCTTCGTCGGCGCGCAGATAGCGCCATTGGCCGGCCGGCAGATCGCCGAGCACCTCGGCGCCGATGCGGACGCGCTTCAGGCCGAGCACCTGCAGGCCGACCGCTTCGCACATGCGGCGGATCTGGCGCTTCCTGCCTTGCCGCAGCACGAAGCGCAACTGGTCCTCGTTGACCCATTCGACCTGCGCCGGGCGCAGTGCCTCGCCGTCGAGCTCGAGTCCGTGGCGCAACAGCGCGAGCGCTGCCTCCGACAGCGGCGCGCCGCTCGCGCTCGCGACCCGGACCAGGTATTCCTTTTCGATGTCGCCGTCTTCGCCGACCAGCTGTTTCGCGACCCGGCCGTCCTGCGTCAGCACCAGCAGGCCGACCGAATCGATGTCGAGGCGTCCGGCCGGGACCAGACTGCGCAAATGTTCGCGCACGAACTGCGTCCCCGAACGGTCTTCGCGCCACTGGTTCGGCGGCGTCACGAGTACGACGGCCGGCTCGTAGCCGTCCTCGGCCTGGCCGCTGACATAACCGACCGGCTTGTTCAGCAACACCGTGACGCGGGCGTCCTGCTGGCGGCGCGCCTTCGCGTCGATCGTGATGTGCTGGCCGGGCACGACCCGGGAGCCGAGCTCGGCGACGACGCGGCCGTCGACGCGGACCCAGCCCTTCGCGATCCATTCGTCGGCCTCGCGCCGCGACGCGATGCCGAGCTCGCTGATGCGCTTCGAGAGGCGCAGGCTGCCGTCGACATGCGCGGAGGGATCGGCGCGGCGGCGCACGGCCTGCGCAGGCGCGGTCGCGCGCTGCGGCTCGTGGGGGTCGGGTCGCGCGGCTTGCGGGCGCGGTCGCTGGCGGTCGGGTAGCGGTTGTTGCCGGTCCGATTGCGGTCTTTGCCGATCCGATCGAGGCGGTTGTCGATCGGACTGCGGCCGCTGGAGATCGTGTCGTTGTGGGCGTTGCGGATCGCGCTGCGGCTGCGAATCACGCTGCGCCCGCGGATCGCGCTGCGCATGCGCATCGCGCCCGTGAAGCGGCTGCGGCCGAGGCGCTTCGCCTTGCCGGCCACGCGGATCTTCCCGCTCGACCCGCTCGACCCGCTCGGCTTGCGCCTGCGCCAACGTCGGCCGTGGCCGCGATGCGTTGCCCCGCAGCGGCGCGCGCTTGCGATCGCTGGCGGCGTGCGGGGTGCCGGGTTTGCCGAGCTTCAGCGTGGCCATGCGATGCGATGCGATGCGGTGATGTGATCGGAGATCGGGCGCGGGCAAGGGTCAGCGGCCGCGCCAGAACAGCGCGTCGAGCTCCTTGCGCGTGATCTGGCGCCAGGTCGGGCGCCCGTGATTGCATTGGTCGGAGCGGTCGGTGCGCTCCATGTCGCGCAGCAGCGCGTTCATCTCGTCGACGCGCAGCCGCCGGTTCGCGCGGATCGCGCCATGGCAGGCCATCGTCGACAGGATCTCGTGCCGGGCCCGGTCGACGACGCCGCTCGCGTCGTAGTTCGCGAGCTCGGCGAGCACGCTGCGCGCGAGCTCGACGACATCGCCGCCGGCGAGAGCGGCCGGGTGCGAGCGCACCGCGAGCACCGCGGCCGAAAGCGGGCTCACGTCGAGGCCGAGCGCGCGCAGGTTGTCGACCTGCGCTTCGGCGGTCGCGATCTCCTGCGGTGTCGCGGCAAAGGTCGCGGGGATCAGCAGCGGCTGCGATTCGATCGCGGCATCGCCGAAGCTCGCCTTCAGCCGCTCGTAGACGATGCGCTCGTGCGCCGCGTGCATGTCGACGATCACCAGCCCCTGCGCGTTCTCGGCCAGCACGAAGATGCCGGCGATCTGCGCGATCGCGCGGCCGAGCGGCCAGGCATCGGTTGCGGCGGCGGGCAGCGCGTAGACGGGCGCGGCGGCGGTGCTCAGCACGGTCGGCAAGGGGGCGGCCTCGCCGTTCCAGCGCGCCGGCAGCTCCTGCGCATACAGCGTCGAGAGTTGCTGCAGGCCAAGCGAGGCCTGCTGCGCGCCGTCGTAGCGACGGAATTCAGGCGCGACGAACGGTGTGGCGTTCGACTCCGCGGGCGCCAACCCGGCGCGCGAAGGTTCGGAGGCCGCGCTGGCGCGCGGGAAGGCGAGCGCGGTTTCCACCGCGCGCCGCACCGCCTGATGCACCTCGCGCGATTCGCGAAAGCGCACCTCGACCTTGGTCGGGTGCACGTTCACGTCGACCCGATCGGGCGCGATCTCGATGAACAGCACGTAGGCCGGCTGGCGCCCGCCGTGCAGCACGTCTTCGTAGGCCGAGCGCACGCCGTGCGCGATCAGCTTGTCGCGCACATGGCGGCCGTTGACGTAGACATACTGGTGATCGGCGCGGGCGCGCGCGGCTTCCGGCGTGCCGGCACGGCCGTGGATCCGGATCGGGCCGAGGTCGAGTGCGAGCGCGCGGCTCGAGTCGACGAACTCGCTGCCGAGCACGTCGACGACGCGCTGCGCCGGATTCGTGCGGCGCCACTGCTGCACGAGCCGGCCGTCGTGCCAGACCGCGAAGCCGACGTCGGCACGGGTCAGGGCATGACGTCGCACCGCCTCGATGCAATGGGCGAGCTCGGTCGCGTCGGTCTTCATGAACTTGCGCCGCGCCGGCGTGTTGAAGAACAGTTCGCGCACCTCGATCGTCGTGCCGATGCCGCGCGCCGCCGGCCGCAATTCGCCGGAGCGCGCATCGAGCCGCGTGGCATGCGCCGCTTCGGCGCTGCGGCTCGAGACCTCGACCTCGGCGACCGATGCGATCGCGGCCAGCGCCTCGCCGCGGAAGCCCATCGTCGCGACGCCTTCGAGATCTTCGAGCGAGGCGATCTTGCTGGTCGCATGGCGGCGCAGCGCGAGCGGCAGTTCGGCCGCCGGGATGCCGTGTCCGTCATCCTCGACGATCACGCTGCGGATGCCGCCGCCGCCGAGCTTGACCGCGATCTCGGTCGCGCCGGCGTCGAGGGCGTTGTCGACGAGCTCGCGCACGACCGATGCCGGCCGCTCGACCACCTCTCCGGCGGCGATCTGGCTGACGAGCTCGCCCGGCAGCTCGCGTATCGGACGGCGCGTTGCGGCCTGCAGCACTGCGTTCATCGGAGGATTGTAGGAAGGCGTCGTGCCGGACCCCGCCGCCATAATCGCCGCGATGGAATTCCTGGCCCAGATCGTCGACTTCGTTCTGCATGTCGACGTGCACCTCGCGACCTTCGTGCAGAGCTACGGCGCGTGGGTCTATGCGCTCCTGTTCCTGATCATCTTCGTCGAGACCGGCCTCGTCGTGATGCCGTTCCTGCCCGGCGACTCGCTGCTCTTCGTCGTCGGCGCGAT
>JBDTXV010000285.1:0-4101 GCA_040006015.1 Caldimonas sp. | reverse complement strand
CACGATGCAGTCGTGGCACATGCCGGTGGTCGCGCCGGCCAACGTCGCCGAGTATCTGGAGTTCGGCCTCTACGGCTGGGAGCTGTCGCGCTTTTCCGGCAACTGGGTCGGCCTGACGGCGCTTTCCGAGGTGGTGGAGAGCGGATCCACCGTCGACCTCGACGAGACCGCGCGCCGGGTCGGCGCCTGGAAGTCTGCGGGCGAGGTCGAGGCGGAGACCGGCTACGTGCGCCCCGCCGACGGCCTGCACTACCGCTGGCCCGATCTGCCGTCGCTGAAGATCGAGGAGCGCCTCGCGGCGACGCTCGATGCGGTGCGCGCGTTCGCGCGCGTCAATTGCATCGACCGCGAGATCGTTCGGGCGCCGTGCGCGACGGTCGGCATCGTGACTTGCGGCAAGGCGCATTACGACCTGCTCGAAGTCTTCCGCCGCCTCGACATCCGGCTCGATGCGCTCGCCGAGGCCGGCGTCCGCGTCTACAAGGTCGGGCTCTCGTTTCCGGTCGAGCCGACGCGGCTGCGCGCGTTCGCGGCCGGGCTCGACGAGATCCTCGTCGTCGAGGAGAAGGCCGGCGTCGTCGAGGCGCAGCTGCGCGACCTGTTCTACAACGACGCGCCCCGGCCGGCGATCGTCGGCAAGCTCGATGCGACGGGCCGGCCGCTCGTTTCGGCGCTCGGCGAGCTGCGCCCGTCGCGCCTGATCGAGCCCGTCGCCGACTGGCTCGCGCGCCGCTTCGCGTCGCTCGACCGGCGCCCGCTCGTCGTCGACTTCACGCTGCCGCAGCTGCTCGGCAACGCGAGCGACACGGTCAAGCGGCTGCCGTACTTCTGCGCCGGCTGTCCGCACAGCACGTCGACGCGGGTGCCGGAAGGCTCGCGCGCGCAGGCCGGCATTGGCTGCCACTTCATGGCGACGTGGATGGACCGTGACACCGCCGGCCTGATCCAGATGGGCGGCGAAGGCGTCGACTGGGTCTCGCACGCGCAGTTCACGAAAGTGCCGCACGTGTTCCAGAACCTCGGCGACGGCACCTACTACCACTCGGGGTATCTAGCGCTGCGCCAGGCGATCGCCGCCGGCACGAACATCACCTACAAGATCCTCTTCAACGACGCGGTCGCGATGACCGGCGGCCAGCCGGTCGACGGGATCATTTCGGTCGACGCGATCGCGCGTCAGGTCGAGGCCGAAGGCGCGAAGCAGGTCGTCGTCGTCAGCGACGACATCGCGAAGTACGACGGCCAGCACGGCCGCTTTCCTTCCGGCACCGAATTCCACGACCGGGCCGAGCTCGATGCGGTGCAGCGGCGGCTGCGCGAGATCGCAGGCGTCACGGTGCTGATCTACGAGCAGACCTGCGCCGCCGAGAAGAGGCGCCGGCGCAAGAAGGGCGAGCTGGTCGAGCCGGCGCGGCGCATCTTCATCAACGAAGCGGTCTGCGAAGGCTGCGGCGACTGCTCGGTGCAGTCGAACTGCGTCGCGGTGCTGCCGCTCGAGACGCCGTTCGGGCGCAAGCGCGCGATCGACCAGTCGAGCTGCAACAAGGACTATTCGTGCGTCAACGGCTTCTGCCCGAGCTTCGTCGGCGTGATCGGCGCGAGCCTGAGGAAGCGCGTCGGCGCGCTGAGCGGCGCCGGCGCCTCGCGCCTCGACGAACAACTGCGCATGCTCGCGCTGCCGGCACCGCACCGCTGGACCGGGCCGTACGACCTGCTCGTGACCGGCGTCGGCGGCACCGGCGTCGTGACGGTCGGCGCGGTGATCGCAATGGCCGCCCATCTCGAAGGCAAGTCGTCGAGCGTGCTCGACTTCATGGGCTTCGCGCAGAAGGGCGGCGCGGTGCTGTCGTTCGTGCGCCTCGCCGAGGACGCGTCGGCGCTGAACCAGGTCCGCATCGACGCGCAGCAGGCCGATGCGGTGCTCGCCTGCGACATCGTCGTCGCGGCGACGCCCGAAGCGCTTGCGACGGTGCGCCACGGACGCACACGCGTGCTCGCGAACCTGCATGAAATCCCGGTCGCCGAATCGCTGAGCAATCCCGACGCCGACCTGAAGGTCGCGCAGCTGCGCGAGAAGCTCGAGTTCGCGGCCGGGGCCGAGCGCGTCGAGACCCTCGATGCGCAGATGCTCGCCGACGACTTTCTCGGCGACCGCGTCGTCTCGAACATCGTCGCGCTGGGCTACGCGTGGCAGCGCGGGCTGGTGCCGCTCGGCCTCGCGGCGATGCAGCGCGCGATCGAGCTGAACGGCGTCGCGGTCGAGAACAACATCAAGGCGTTCGCGCTCGGGCGCCTTGCCGCCGGCGATCCGGCCGCGTGCCGCGAGCTGCTGCACGAGCCCGATCCGGCGAGCTTGCATCCGGAGACGGTCGACGAAGTGGTCGAGCGCGCGGTCGCGCATCTGACCGGGTACCAGAACGCGCGCTATGCGCAGCGCTATGAGTCGCTCGTCGCCGCGACGCGAGCGGCCGAATCGGCGCTGTCGGCGTCGCCGGCGGCGCAACCGATGGGGTCGAACGCGGCGGACCTGCCGCTGACGCGCGCGGTCGCGACGCAGATGCGTCGGCTGATGGCCTACAAGGACGAGTACGAGGTCGCGCGGCTCTACACCGACGGCGAGTTCGTGCGCCGGCTCGAGGATCAGTTCGACGGCGACTACACGCTCGAGTTCTATATGGCGCCGCCGGCGCTGATCAAGCCGAAGCAGGCGAGTGCGCCGAAGAAGGTGCGCTTCGGGCCGTGGCTGTTGCCGGCGCTGAAGGTGCTCGCCAAAGGCAAGGCGCTGCGCGGCACCGCGTTCGATCCGTTCGGCCGCAGCGACGAACGCCGCCTCGAGCGTCGCCTGATCGACGTCTACGAAGCGCGCGTCCGCGAGCTGCTGGCCGCGCTGAGCGCGGAGCGGCTGCCGCTCGCGGTCGCGCTCGCGAACGTCCCGCACGGGATACGCGGCTACGGCCACATCAAGCTCGCGAACCTCGCGATCGCGAACGCGCGCGAGGCCGAGCTGCTGCATCGCTTCGACCCGGAGCGCTATCCGCGTCCGGCCGGTGCGGCGGTCGCCGGGCAGTTTCGCGGGATCCCGGTCACGTCGGCGTGACGATCGGCGGCTCCGGCACGGCTGCTACACTTTTGCGCATGTTCACGCCGCGCAAGTCCGCATCGAGGTCGCCCGACCGGGGAGCCTGGCCCTGGCGGGGCCGCACGCCGCGCCCCTGAGCGCAGCTTGCGACCCGGATTCGCGCAGCGTGCGCGACCGGCCTTGGCCGCGGCGACAAAGCGCCGCTCCGATGTGACGATATTCCGCGGGCGTTCGCCCGCCGGCCCGTGGAGGGCCGCACCGATGATCACCGAGCTTGAATTCAAGAGCCTTGCGGCGCAGGGCTACAACCGCATTCCGCTGATCGCCGAGGCGTTCGCCGATCTCGAGACGCCGCTGTCGCTGTACCTGAAGCTGGCCTACACCGGCGCCGGATCGGGCTCCGGCGGCAAGCACAGTTTCCTGCTCGAATCGGTCGTCGGCGGCGAGCGCTTCGGACGCTATTCGTTCATCGGCCTGCCGGCGCGCACGCTGTTGCGCGCGACCGGGTTCCGCACCGAGGTCGTCACCGACGGCGCGGTCGTCGAAAGCGCCGACGGCAATCCGCTCGACTTCATCGGCGCGTACCAGCAGCGCTTCAAGGTCGCGCTGCGGCCGGGGCTGCCGCGCTTCTGCGGCGGCCTCGCCGGCTACTTCGGCTACGACGCAGTGCGCTACATCGAGGCGCGGCTCGCGAAGACTACGAAGAGCGGCGGCATCGACACGCCCGACATCCTGCTGCTGCAGTGCGAGGAGCTCGCGGTCATCGACAACCTGTCGGGGCGGCTCTACCTGATCGTCTATGCGAACCCGGCCGAGGCCGAAGCGTACTCGCGCGCGAAGCGGCGTCTGAACGAGCTCGCCGACAAGCTGAAATACAGCGTGACCGCGCCGACGGTGCGGCGCGGGCCGTCGCACGGCGTCGAGCGCGAGTTCGGCAAGGCGGCTTATATTGCGGCGGTCGAAAGGGCCAAGGAATACATCGCCGCCGGCGACATGATGCAGGTGCAGATCGGCCAGCGCCT
>JBDTXV010000284.1:0-4107 GCA_040006015.1 Caldimonas sp. | reverse complement strand
CGCGCTCGGCCGACGGCGTGTCGCCGGTGCGCGCGCCGAGCGCCGACGAGCTGCGCGCGGAATTCGCGGCGGCGCTCGTGCCGTCCGCTCGCGCGCCGCACTGCTCGGCCCGAGGATCGTCGAGCGGCGCCTGCAGTGCGCGCCGCGTGTCGGCGGCGAGCGCGCGCATCGGCGTCAGCCAGAGCACGCCGAGCGGCGGCGCATGCGCGCCTTCGAACGGCACGCCGAGCGCCTGCGCACGGGCCAGCGCGCCGAACCACACCGCATAGGTCTTGCCGGCACCGGTCGTCGCGTGCAAGAGGCCGCTCTCGCCGCGCTCCATCGCGGCCCAGACCTCGCGCTGGAACGCGAACGGCGCCCAGCCGTGCGCGGCGAACCACGCCTCGGCGAATGCGGATCCGCCCGCCGGCTCACTTGCGGCGCGGCTCACGCCTCTTTCTTCGCGGCCAGCTTGGCGCGCGCGTACAGCGCCATCAGCGGGGTCACCGAAATGCCGTGCACGGTGATCGACGCGACGACCGCCGAGAGCGTCAGCGCGAGCAGCGTGTTCGCGAGGCCCGGCGCGAGGCCGTGGTTGATCGCGTACATCACGTAGTACAGGGAACCGATGCCGCGAATGCCGAACCAGCCGATCAACGTGCGCTGCGAGATCGAGGTCTTCGAGCCGGCAAGCCCGATCGCGACCGCGACCGGGCGGATCAACACGAGCAGCAGCACGACGAACCACCAGTGCGCGTCCTGCCAGTCGATCGCCCACAGCAGCATCCCGATCACGATCACCGCGGCGACTTCGCCGATGCGCTCGATCTGTTCGTTGAAGCTCGACACCGCATGCGCCATGAATGCCGGCGCGTGCTGCGGATGGACCGCGACCTGCTCGGCATGGCTCTGGTCCGGATCGGCGATGGCCTGCTCGGCGACTTCGGCCGACTCGGGAGCCGGCGGTGTGTTCGCACGCTGGGGCGGCGGCGCGGCCGCCTTCGTCTCGCGCTGCTCGATCCGGCGCAGCGCGACGCCGGCCGCGAATACCGCGAGAAAGCCGAGTCCGTGCGCGAGCTGCGCGACGCCGTACGACAGCGCGATCAGGCCGAGCGCGAGAAAGTTGTCGAGCCCGGTCGCCTCCTGGTGCGTGCGCCGCAGATAGAGCACGAGCTTGCCGACCAGCGTGCCGAGCACGCCGCCGACCGCGATGCCGCAGGCAGTGGCCCAGACCACGTCGATCGCAACCCAGTGCAAGCCGTACGGACCGATCTCGTGCAGCCCGAGCAGACCGAGGCCGAGCAACACGACCGGAAACGCGGTGCCGTCGTTGAGGCCGGCCTCACCGGTCAGCGAAAAGCGCAGCCGGTCGCGATCACCGGCATGTTCGAGCTCGACCTCCGACGCCAGCACCGGGTCGGTCGGCGCGAGGATGCCGCCGAGCAGGATCGCCGCGCCGAGCGGCAGACCGAGCAGCAGCATGCCGGCGCCGGCTATTCCCGCGACGGTCACGAGCATCGAGACGATCGCGAGGCGCAGCGGCAGCAGCCAGCGTCCGTCGCCGAGGCCGAGGCTCATCTTCAGACCCGCGGTGAAGAGCGACAGCAGCACGACGACTTCGGCCATGTGCTCGAGCAGCTTCGAATGCGCGGTCGGCGTCAGCGCCGAAAGACCGAGCCAGAGCGGGCTGACCGCAACGCCGACGGCGACATACAGCATCGAGGTGCTGAGCGGCAAGCGCGCGAGCACCGAATCGCCGAGCGCCATCGCCACCAGCAAGAGGCCAATGATGGCCGACCACAACGCGAAATCCACGCGGCGACCATAGCAGAGCAGCGAGAATCGCGACGCGACGCCGCGCTCGACGAGCCGGCCGCCACAACACGGAGACTTCAAATGCGCCTGTCGAAATCGATCGTCCTCGCATCGACACTGATGCTGTTCGCCTACGCTGCATCGGCACAGGTCGACAAGCCGGTGCGCCTGCTCGTCGGCTTTGCGCCGGGCGGCTCGGCCGACATCGCCGCGCGGCTGCTCGCCGACCGGATGAAGGACGACCTGAAGCATCCGGTCATCGTCGAGAACAAGCCCGGCGCCGGCGGACGCATCGCCGCCGAGGCGGTCAAGAACGCGCCGGCCGACGGCAGCGTGCTGATGCTGACGCCGATCGTCGTCACGGTGCTCGCGCCGATGGTGTTCTCGAAGCTGCCGTACGACGCGCTCGCCGACTTCGCGCCGGTCGCGCATGTCGCGAACTTCCAGTTCGCGATGTCAGTCGCGGCCGCGCATCCGGCGAAGAACGTCAACGAGCTGGTCGCGTGGTGGAAGGCGAATCCGTCGATGGCCAACTTCGGCAGCCCGGCGCCGGGCAGCCTGCCGCATTTCTTCGGCGTGATGATCGAGCGCAGCGCCGGGATCAATCTGATCCACGTGCCGTACAACGGCGGCGGCCCACTGATGAACGCGGTGATCGGCAACCAGGTCTCGAGCGGAATCGACACGCTGGTCGACCAGATCGAGCTGCATCGCAGCGGCAAGATCCGCCTGATCGCGACCTCGGGCGCGCAGCGCAGCCCGCTGTTGCCCGACGTGCCGACCTTCACCGAAGGCGGGCTCGCCGGCGTCGAAGGGACGAGCTGGTTCGCGATCTATGCGCCGGCGAAGACGCCGGAGGCGACGGTGCGGCAGCTCAACGCATCGATCAACAGAGCACTTGCGGTGCCGGAGTTGCGCGAGCGCTTCATGAAGCTCGGCCTCGAGCCGACCGGCGGCACGCCTGCGGACCTGAGCGCAAGGATGGCGCAGGACAGCGCGCGCTGGGCCCCGGTCGTCAAGGCGTCGGGCTTCAGGGGCGACTGACGATCGCCGCGTCGAGCTCCGGTCCGCTCCGAGAAGAGTGCCGCCGGCGGCGTTCACTGCGGCTGCAGGAGTTCCGGGCCGCGCCTACGGCACGCTGACGATGGTTCACGGCCGCATCGGCGCGCTGACGATCCAGCCTTCGAGCGCATCGGCAGCGACGGGCAGTCCGTAGCCGGGCCGGCCCGCGCCCCATGCCGCCTGCAGCATGCAGAGCACCGCGTCGAGGCGGTCGGCCGAGCCGTCGGCGACGAGATCGGCGTGCTGGCCGGCGTCGAGCACGAGGCGCAGGCCGAGGCGGCTGCGCCCTTGCTCGAGCGCAGCGATCAGGTCGCGGCGCGCATCGCGCCGTGCAGCGGTCTGTTTGACTTTCGTGTCGCTCTTGTACGAACGCCGCCCGATCAGCTCGCGCGCGAGCAGGCCCGGATAGCCTTCGAGCGCGACCCGCGTCAGATCGCCCGGATGCAGACGTGGCAGATGCAGACCGGCCTCGAGCAGCAACGTGATGCCGGCATGCAGCATGTACGCGACCGGCGGATTGACCCACTTCATCGGCGACGACGACCCGGCCGGCGCGTCGCAGGCGCGGTGCGCGAACTTCGAGCCGACCGGCCGCGCCGCGCAGAACGCCGCGAACGCGGCGCGGATCTCGGCGCGCGACAGCGCCGCATAGCGCTGCATCAGCGCGCGCCACTCGGTCGGCCAGCCGAGGGTCTCGACCAGCTCGCGCGGCAGCCCGAACGGAAAGTCGAACGCGGCGATCCACGGCCCGGGCGTGCGCAGCCATCCGACGAGATCGGCATAGCGCGGATGCGCATCGATGCGCTCGAGCGTGACCTCTGCACCGTCGCTGCGCCCGAGCGCGACCGTGACCGGCTTGCGCCGCGTCGGCGCGCTCGTGAAGTCGACGCCGGCGACGCGTGCGAGGTCCTGACGGATGCGATCCATTGCGGGGTGCGCAGAGTTCGGAGACAGAATTGTCGACGCCGGCAGGCTACAGTGCCTCGTCGAAGCAGCCGGTCCGTTCGATGAACCCGATCCTCGTCGAAGTGATGCGCGGCAACGCGCTCGAATCCGTGCACCGCGGCGCGATCGCGGTGCTCGATGCCGACGGCG
Organism: Caldimonas sp.; assembly: GCA_040006015.1. Classification (GTDB taxonomy): domain Bacteria; phylum Pseudomonadota; class Gammaproteobacteria; order Burkholderiales; family Burkholderiaceae_C; genus Schlegelella_A. The sequence goes on along the minus strand of JBDTXV010000284.1, from coordinate 156 downwards.
CGGTGCTCGCCGCGATCGGCGACACCGAGCGGCCGATCTTTCCGCGCTCGGCGGTCAAGGTGCTGCAGGCGCTGCCGCTGGTCGCGAGCGGCGCGGCCGACCGGCTCGGCCTCGGCGACGAGGAGCTGGCGCTCGCGTGCGCGTCGCATGCCGGCG
>JBDTXV010000283.1:0-4117 GCA_040006015.1 Caldimonas sp. | reverse complement strand
CCCGGTTCATCGCGGTGACGAGCTCGTCGACCCGGTGTTGCTGGCCGGTCAGCTTCAGCAGCTTTGCCGCATCGTTGAGGACGCCAGGCAGCGGGATACGCACCTTCGGATTGCCGAGAAAGCCGTCCGGCCGGCCGAGCAGCGACACCGCCGCGCCCGCGCCGCGCTCGAGCGCGGCCCGAATACCGGTGGCCGCATCGGTCTCGGTGAGCGCGGCTGCTCGCGCCACCGCGGCAGGCAGGCCGATGCTGCCGGCGCCGGCAAGGGACATCAGAGCTGACGTAAACTTTCGACGCTGCATGAGAGTCTCCCGATGAAATCCGCCCGCCCTGTCGTCGCCGTCATTGTCGCCGCCGCGCTCGCCGTCGGCGTTTATCTGGCGTTCGACCACATCGGCAGCGCCCAGGTCGCGCCGAATGTCGGCTACACGCTGCTCGACGGAACGAAAGCGACGACCGGCGAGCTGCGCGGCAAGGTCGTGCTGATCAACTTCTGGGCCACCAGCTGCACGACCTGCGTTCACGAGATGCCGCAGATCGTCGCGACGCACGAGAAGTTCAAGGACCGCGGCTACGAGACGCTCGCGGTCGCGATGAGCTACGACCCGCCGGCCTACGTGATCAACTTCGCCGAGACGCGCAAGCTGCCGTTCGCGGTCGCGATCGACAACACCGGCGCGATCGCCAAAAGCTTCGGCGGCGTGCAGCTGACGCCGACGAGCCTCCTGGTCAACAAGCGCGGCGAGATCGTCAAGCGTTTCGTCGGCGAACCCGACTTCGTCGCGCTCCACAAGCTCGTCGACAAACTCCTCGCCGAGACCTGATCGCGGATCGGCGGCGCTCGCGCGTTCAGCGCGCCCGCATCCCGATCACTGCCGCACCGACGATCAGCACCGCGGCAGCGGCCACCGAAGTCGTCAACCGGCCATTGCCGGTCAGCACCAGCAGCAAGGTCGACGCGAGCGGCGTCAGATAGCTCAGGATGCCGATCGTGCTCGGATCGCCGCGCTTCAGTGCGGCGTCCCACAGGAAGAACGCGGCGCCGAGCGGCCCGAGGCCGGTCAGCGCGACGAGGGCCCAGTCGCGCGGGCTCAAGCGCACCGCGGGTTCGAGCAACCAGTGGCAGCCGAGCGCGAGCAGGCCCGAAACGAGTCCGAACAGGCCGATCGCGGCGGTCGGGAAATGCGCGACCCGCTTCGTCAGCAGCGAGTAGCTCGACCAGATCAGCGCGGAGGCGAGCGCGGCGACGTAGCCCCACGCGAAACCGCCGGCCAATCGCCTGCCGCCGACGACCGCGAGCACCGCGCCGGCGAAGCCGAGCAGCGCCGCAGCGACATGCACCGGGCGCCAGCGCGCGCCGGGCAAGAGCAGCGGCGCCAGCAACACGATGAAGAGCGGCCACAGGTAGTTGACGAGGTTTGCCTCGACCGCCGGCGCATGGCGCAGCGCGATGAAGAGCAGGAAGTGGAAACCGAAGAGCCCGTAGACGCCGAGCGCGAGCGTCGCCGGCGGTACCCGCCATTGCCTGTACGCGGGCCACGCCGCGCAGCTGCCGATCACCAGTGCGCAGCCTGTCAGCAGGAACGGCGGGACGTGCGCCAGTGCGACGCCGAGCGACGCCAGCGTCGACCAGAGCGCGATCGCGCCGAGCGCATACAGATTCGCGGTCATCGGCTCAGGCGAGCGGATTCGACGCCGCAGGCGCCGCGGGCAACGCCCGCGAACACCGGTTCAGACGGCGGCCTGCACGCCGGCCGCATGCGCCTGCTGGTCGGCGTGATAGCTCGATCGCACCATCGCGCCGACGGCCGCATGCGTGAATCCCATCCGCACCGCCTCGGCCTCGAACATCCGGAACGTGTCGGGGTGGACATAGCGCCGCACCGGCAGATGGTGGCTGCTCGGCGCGAGGTACTGACCGATCGTCAGCATCTCGATGCCGTGCGCCCGCATGTCGCGCATCACCTGCAGGATCTCGTCGTCGGTCTCGCCGAGGCCGACCATCAGGCCGCTCTTCGTCGGCACCTCGGGCGCGATTTCCTTGAAGCGCTTCAGCAGGTTCAGCGAATACGCGTAATCCGAGCCGGGACGCGCCTCGCGGTAGAGCCGCGGCGCGGTCTCGAGGTTGTGGTTCATCACGTCGGGCGGCGCGGCCTTCAGGATCTCGAGCGCGCGATCGATCCGGCCGCGGAAATCGGGCGTCAGGATCTCGATCCGCGTCGCCGGCGACAGCTCGCGCACGCGACGAATGCAGTCGACGAAATGACCGGCGCCGCCGTCGCGCAGGTCGTCGCGGTCGACGCTGGTGATCACGACGTATTTGAGGCGCAGCGCCGCGATCGTCTTCGCGAGGTTCTCGGGCTCGTCGGCGTCGAGCGGGTCCGGGCGCCCATGCCCGACGTCGCAGAACGGGCAGCGCCGCGTGCACTTGTCGCCCATGATCATGAACGTCGCGGTGCCGTTGCCGAAGCACTCACCGATGTTCGGGCACGACGCTTCCTCGCAGACCGTGTGCAGCCGGTGCTCGCGCAAGATCTGCTTGATCTCGTAGAAGCGCGTCGACGCGGAGGCGGCCCTGACGCGGATCCAGTCGGGCTTCTTCAGCGTCTCCGCGGCGACGATCTTGATCGGAATGCGCGAAGTCTTCGCTTCGGCCTTCTGCTTCGCATGCGGATCGTAGGTGTCGGCCGGGGCCTGCAAGGGCTGCTCCATCAAGGGCTCAGGTACGCGACCAGCTTCGCGCCGAGGGTCTCGGCGACGGCTTCGACCGGGACCCGAACGCCGATTGTAGAAAGATCCACCGTTTCGAGCCCCGGATAGCCGCATGCGTCGATCCCGGCGAAGGGCCGCAGATCCATCGCGACATTGAGCGCAACGCCGTGGTACGTGCAGTTGCGGCTGACCTTGATGCCGAGCGCGGCGATCTTCGCGAGTCCGCCGAACGCCGGCGCGCCGCCGGCCGCCGCGTGGCGATCGGCCGGGCTGCGACTATCGAGCGCGGCATGACCGAACGGATCGGCCCGGCGCACGTAGATCCCCGGCGCACCGGCGACGCGATGTCCGGTGACGCCGTAGGTCTCCAAGGTCCGGATCACCGCCTGCTCGAGCCGATGCACGTATTCCTTCACGTAGATGCCGAGCCGCTTCAGGTCGATCAGCGGATAGGCGACGACCTGCCCCGGCCCGTGGTACGTGACCTGCCCGCCGCGGTTCGTCTGCACGATCGGGATGACGCATGGGGCGTGCAGGTGCGCCGCACGGCCGGCGACGCCTTGCGTGTAGACCGGCGGGTGTTGGCAGAGCCAGATCGAGTCGGGCGTTGCCGGTCCGCGGCTCTCGGTGTAGGCGCGCATCGCCGCGATCGTCTCGGCGCAGTCGACGACACCGAGCCGGCGCACGACCGGCGCGCCCACGTCACGATCGCTCGGATCAGGAATCACGCCGGAATTGTCGCCGCGGCGACGCGCCCCAACCGTCGCGCTACAGCACGACCTTGACCATCGGATGCGTCGACAGCGTCCGGTACAGCTCGTCGAGCTGCTCGCGGCTCGTCGCGGTGATCGTCACCGTCAGACTGAGGTAGTTGCCGGCCTTGCTGAGCCGGCTCTCGACCGCTGCGTCGTCGAGCAGCGGATCGAACTGACGCGCGATCGCGATCACCGCGGCGGCGAATCCGTCGGCGTTCGCACCCATCACCTTGATCGGAAACTGCGACGGGTACTCGATCAGCGACTGCTCGGGCGGTATGTCTTGCATCGTGAGGTTCATGCCTTTCGATGTATGGGCGTTGCCGGCCGAATCAACCGCCGGCAGCCCTCGCATCGAAGGCTCCCCGCGCATCAAATCGACTGCGTGACCTTCGCACGCTGATACGCCTCGTGCAAGCGGGCGTAGACCGGACCCGGCTTGCCGCGCAGCGCGCCGTGGCCGACCGGCTCGGCGTCGAGGGTCGTCACCGGCAGGACCTCCTTCGTCGCCGAGCTGAGCAGCACCTCGTCGGCCGACAGCACATCGGCTTCGGGGACCGGGCGCAGATTGAACGCGATGCCGCATTCTTCGCACAGCTCGCGGATCAGCTCGTAGCGGATGCCTTCGAGCACGTGCTCGCTCTTCGGCGG
>JBDTXV010000282.1:0-4121 GCA_040006015.1 Caldimonas sp. | reverse complement strand
GCTTCGACGCGAAGACGATCTTCATCGCCGGCGGCATGGGCTCGTTCCAGCCGCGGCTGCTGCGTCTCGACGGGCTCGACGCGTACGTCGACAAGCAGGCGTTCTACCGCGTCCGCGATCCGGCCGAGTTCGCCGGCAAGGACCTCGTGATCGTCGGCGGCGGCGACTCGGCGCTCGACTGGACGCTCGCCTTCGCGGCCGACGGGCCGCTTGCCGCGCGCAGCCTCACCCTCGTGCACCGTCGCGACGGCTTCCCGGCGGCGCCGGCAAGCGTCGCGAAGATGAAGGCGCTGGTCGCGGACGGACGGATGCAGTTCGTCGTCGGGCAGCCGACCGGCATCGAGCAGGCCGACGGCCGATTGACCGCGCTTCAGGTGACGACGCCGGAAGAAGAGGTGCGCGTGCTGCCGCTCGAGCGGCTGCTTGTCTTCTTCGGGCTCAGCCCGAAGCTCGGCCCGATCGCCGAATGGGGGCTCGCGATCGATCGCAAGCAGCTGACCGTCGACACCGAGAAATTCGAAACCAGCACGCCGGGAATCTTCGCGGTCGGCGATGTCAACATCTATCCGGGCAAGAAGAAGCTGATTCTGTCGGGCTTCCACGAAGCCGCGCTCGCGGCGTTCGGCGCCGCGACCTATGTGTTCCCGGACAAGCGCATCCATCTGCAATACACGACGACGAGCGTGAAGCTGCACAAGGTCCTCGGCGTCGAGACGCCGACCTTCGACTAGCGCCTCGCTCCGCGCCGGGCCCGCGGCCATCGCATGCGACACTGGACGCAAAAGGGGTTCGGATGAAGCAAGCCACTCGCGATCTGCTCGCGAAGGTCAGCGCCGCGACGCTGTGCACGGCGCTCTTCAAGCGCGGCCTGCGCAACCAGTTCATCCAGGACGTGCGTCCGCTGAACGGCGATCTGCCGAACATGGTCGGCGAGGCCTATACGCTGCGCTACATCCCGGCGCGCGAAGACCTGAATCCGATCACGGTGTTCCAGGACCGTCGCCATCCGCAGCGCGTCGCGGTCGAGGAGTGCCCGGTCGGCGCGGTGCTCGTGATCGACAGCCGCAAGGATGCGCGCGCCGCATCGGCGGGCTCGATCCTTATCACGCGCCTGATGAAGCGCGGCGTCGCCGGCGTCGTCACCGACGGCGGCTTTCGCGATTCGCCCGAGATCGCGCGGATGCCTTTCCCGACTTATCACCACCGACCCGCGGCACCGACGAACCTGACGCTGCATCAGGCGCTCGATCTGAACGTGCCGATCGGCTGCGGCGACGTCGCGGTCTATCCCGGCGACGTCGTCGTCGGCGATGCCGAGGGCGTCGTCGTGATCCCGGCCGCGATCGCCGACGAGATCGCCGCCGAGGCAACCGAGATGACCGCATTCGAAGACTTCGTCACCGAGCAGGTGCAGGGCGGCCGCTCGATCATCGGTCTCTATCCGCCGACCGACGAGCAGGCCCGGTCCGATTTCGCCGCCTGGCGGCAACGCAGCGGACGCTGAAGGACGCGAAGGCGCATCCGCACAGGTACACCTATGCGAGCTCGGGCAGCGGTGGCGCACCGCATCTGAGCGGCAGACGCTGGTCGACACCGACCGACGCCGGCCGCATCATCGACGAGCGCAACATCCGCGCCGATTGAACCCGCTGCACGCAGGCGCGGCGCGGGCCGCGCCGAAATTGCGATAATCCGTTCGGCCGCGCGAGTCTGCGCGGCTTCGCTGGGGGTGTTGGACGCTGCGAAGCGTCCGACTGAGAAAGTCCCTTTGAACCTGATCGAGGTAATGCTCGCGCAGGGAAGCATTCCGTACGGGGCCACGTTCGTGGCCAGTCGGGCCGCCGACCTGCCATCGAAACCGAGGAACCGATGGCCAACCACAAGTCTTTCCCTTCGTCGCCGCACGCTCTCTGCGTCGCGGTTCTCCTATTCGCCGGCAACGCGGGCGCGCAGGTGCCGAGCGCCCAGCTCGCGCCGGTCACGATCAGTGGGCGCAATCCGCCCTCTGCCGGCGTCGCCGGCTTCGGCGACGTGCCGCTCTCGAAGGCGCCGCTGCAGGCGAGCGTCTACAGCGCCGAGCAGATGCAGGACGCCGGCGTGCAGCGCCTGTCCGACCTGACCCGGCTCGATCCGGCGATCAGCGATGCCTACAACTCCGAGGGCTACATCGATTACCTGACGGTGCGCGGCTTCGTCCTCGACAACCGCTTCAACTTCCGGCGTGACGGGCTGCCGATCAATGCCGAGACGTCGATCCCGCTCGACAACAAGGAGCGAATCGAGGTGCTGAAAGGCACGAGCGGTATCCAGGCCGGGACCAGCGCGCCCGGAGGTCTCGTCAACTACGTCGTCAAGCGCCCGCTCGATGCGCCGTTGCGCTCGGCGACGCTCGAGTGGCGCCAGACCGGAAACGTGCTCGGCGCGGTCGACCTGAGCCAGCGCTTCGGCCAGAACCAGGCCTTCGGCGTGCGCATCAACGCGGCGCTCGAGCACATGGATCCGAAGGTGCGTTCGGAGCGCGGGCACCGCGACCTGTTCGCCCTCGCCGGCGACTGGCGCCTCGGCAGCGACACGCTGCTCGAGGCCGAGGTCGAAACCGGCCGTCGCTCGCAACCGAGCCAGCCCGGCTTCAGCATGCTCGGCGACAGGGTGCCGGCGCCCGGCGATCCGCGGATCAACCTGAACAACCAGCCCTGGACCTTGCCGGTCGTCTTCGATGCGACGACCGCGTCGCTGCGCTGGCAGCAGCGCCTGAGCGCCGCCTGGCGCTTCAGCGCGCACTTCGCGCGGCAGCAGCTGCGCACCGACGACCGCGCGGCGTTTCCGTTCGGCTGCACCGCGGCGGACGGGACCTACTACGCCGATCGCTACTGCCCCGACGGCACCTTCGACCTGTACGACTATCGGAGCGAGAACGAACGCCGGCGCACCGATGCGCTCGACCTCGCGCTGCACGGCAAGTTCGCGACCGGCCCCGTCGCGCACGACCTGACCGTCGGGATGCTGCGCTCGAGCGTGCGCAACCGCTTCCAGCCGTACGCGTACAACTTCGCCGGCACCGGCAATGTCGACGGAACCGCGGTGACGCCGCCGGCACCGGACCCGGTCTTCGAGGCGACGAACCGCGACGAGCGCTCGACCGAGCTGTACCTGCGCGACGCGATTACCGTGACCGAGCGGCTGACCGCATGGCTCGGTCTGCGCGGCAGCCGCCTCGACCGCCAGAGCATCTCGACCGACGGAACCGCGGCGACCGACTACCGCCAGTCGTTCGCGACGCCGTGGCTCGCCGCGAGCTACGCGTTCGCGCCCGAGCAGCTTGTCTATGCCAGTTGGGGTCAGGGGGTAGAGAGCGAGGTCGCGCCGAATCAGCCGCGCTTCGTCAATCGCGGCCAGGCCCTGCCGGCGCTGAAGAGCCGCCAGGCGGAGATCGGCATCAAGGGCGCGAGCGAACGGGTGGCCTGGGGCCTCGCGGCGTTCGACATCGTGCGACCGCTCTTCGCCGACGTCGGCGCCTGCGACATCGTCGACAGCTGCACGCATCAGCTGGATGGCACCGTGCGACATCGCGGCGTCGAGGCAACCGGCACGCTGCACAACGGCGCGTGGACGCTCGATGCCGGCACGCAGTGGCTGCATGCGCGTCGCGAAGGCAGCCAGGATGCCGCGCTGAACGGCTTGAGGCCGACCAACGTGCCGGCATTCACGCTGAAGATGCAGGCCGGTTACACGGTCGCCGCGGTGCCGGGTCTCAGCTTGCGCGGCGGGGTCGTGCACGAAAGCTCGCGCATGGTCCTGCCCGACAACAGCGCGAGCATCCCCGGCTACAGCCGCGTCGATGTCGGCGCGAGATACGACGCCCGGATCGGCGACCGCACATGGACCCTGCGCGCCGGCGTCGACAACCTGTTAGACAAGCGCGCGTGGAAGGAGTCGCCCTACGAGTTCAGCCACGCCTACCTGTTTCCCCTCGCCCCGCGCACCGTGCGCGTCTCGCTGCAGGTGGCTCTGTAGCCGGAAGACGACCGCACGGTTGATATACTTCGAGACCGTTCCTCGATAGCTCAGTCGGTAGAGCGCCGGACTGTTAATCCGTAGGTCCCTGGTTCGAGCCCAGGTCG
>JBDTXV010000281.1:0-4121 GCA_040006015.1 Caldimonas sp. | reverse complement strand
CCGACTTGCCGCCGCGCTTCTCGAGCACGCGCACGTCGCCGATCACCATGCCGCGATCGGCCGCCTTGCACATGTCGTAGACCGTCAGCAGCCCGATCTGCACCGCGGTGAGCGCCTCCATCTCGACGCCGGTGCGGCCGCGCGTCTCGACCCGCGCGATGCAGCGCACGCTGCTCGCCGCCGCGTCGATCTCGAAGTCGACCGCGACGCGGGTGATCGGCAGCGGGTGGCAGAGCGGGATCAGCTCGGCGGTCCGCTTCGCCGCCTGGATCGCGGCGATCCGCGCGACGCCGATCACGTCGCCCTTCTTCGCGTTGCCTGCGGCGATCAGCTGCAGCGTCGCCGGCAGTATCCGGATCGAGCCGCTCGCGACCGCGATGCGGTGGGTCTCGTCCTTCGCCGCGACGTCGACCATGTGAGCCTGTCCGCGGGCATCGAAATGGGTCAGCGTGGAGGTCATCGAGCGAAACAGTGCGGCAACGTTCGTGGCGCATCATAGCGGCGAGGATCGGCGCCGAACGGCTGCGTCGGCCTCCGTCGCAACTCGCAGCTCAGACTTGAACCCGCCTATTTCGTACCGCATGCCGCTGCGCCGTCCGTCGGCGCCAACCCGCTTCGGCGCCGCGCTGACCGTATTCGCAATGCTCCTTCCGGCGGCTCCGCCGGCGTCGGCGCAGGGACAGTCGCCGGGACAAGGACAGGCGCAGAACAGCCTGCCGGCGCTCGGCGACCCCGAAGCCGCGGACTTCAGCGTCGGCACCGAGCGCAAGGTCGGCGACCAGGTGATGCGCGAGATCCGGCGCGACCCGGACTATGTCGACGACCCGGTGCTGCTCGAATACGTGCAGTCGATCTGGCAGCCGCTGGTCGCGCAGGCGCGGGCGCGCGGCAACATCGCCGCCGACATCGATTCGCGCTTCGCGTGGGAGCCGTTCCTGGTGCGCGACCCGAGCGTCAATGCGTTCGCGCTGCCGGGCGGCTACATCGGCGTCCACCTCGGGCTGATCGCGATCACCTCGACGCGCGACGAGCTCGCGTCGGTGCTCGCCCACGAGCTCTCGCACATCACCCAGCGCCACATCGCGCGCAGCATCGCCAGCAGCAAGCGCCAGTCGCTGCTCGGCCTCGCGGCGCTGGTGCTGGGCCTGCTCGCGGCCGGCCGCAGTCGCAGCCCCGACGCCGCCAATGCGGTCATCGTCGGAACACAGGCCGCGACGCTGCAGGGTCAGCTCAATTTCTCGCGCGAGATGGAGCGCGAAGCCGACCGGGTCGGCTTCGCGGTGATGACCGGCGCCGGCTTCGCGCCCGGCGGCATGGCCGCGATGTTCGAAAAGCTCGACAAGGGCTCGCGCCTGAACGACAGCGGCGGATTTCCGTACCTGCGCAGCCACCCGCTGACCACCGAGCGCGTCGGCGAGGCGCGCTCGCGTGCCGGCAGCGCCGTCGCGACTCCATTGGTCGGCGATCTCGAGAACAGCGTCGCGCAGGCGCGCGCCCGTGTGCTGATGGACCCGCGCAACGATGCGCTGCACCGCTGGCAGGCGCTCGATGCCGATCGGGTCTCGACGACGGTCTTCGACAGGCTGATGTCGGCCTATTCGAGCGCGCTCGCGTCGACGTTGCTGCGCGACTGGAACCGCGCCGACGCGTCGATCGCGCACGCGCTCGCACTGGTCCGCGAAGCGCCGGCGCCGAGTCCGCGCGCCGAGCGGGCGGTTCTGCTGCTGCAGGCCGATTCGCTGCTCGCGCGCGGCGCCGCACCGCGCGCGGCGCAGGTGTTGCAGCCGTATGCCGGCGAAAGCTCCCGGCCGATCCTGCTCGAGCTCGCGCAGGTCGCGCTCGCGCCGAGCACGAATGCCGACGCGAAGATGCTCGGGGCGCGCGCCGCCGATCTGCAGACCTGGGTCGCGGTGCATCCGAACGATGCGACGGCGTGGACCGAGCTCGGCCAGGTCTGGACGCGTCTCGGCCAGCCGCTCAGGTCGCTGCGCGCCGACGCCGAATCGCGCGCCGCGCTCGGCGATCTCGTCGGCGCGGTCGACCGGCTGCGCGCCGGTCAGCGCCTGGCGCGCGGCGGCGGCCCGGTCGATTTCATCGATCTGTCGGTGATCGATGCGCGGCTGCGCGACATCGAAGCGCAGCGCAAGCAGATCGCCGCGGACGAAAAGGCGTTGCGGTAGCGCGGCTTCAGGCGCGCGCGAACAGGCGCTCGATCGCCGCGTCGATGACGACCGCGCAGGCGCTGTAGATCAGCGAGCCGATCAGCGCGGCGACGAAGCCTGTCACGTGAAAGCCGTTCAGCAGCGCCGCCGCGAAATAGAACATCAGCGCGTTGATCACGAACAGGAAGAGTCCGAGCGTCAGGATCGTCACCGGCAACGTCAGCAGCACGAGCAGCGGCCGCAGCAGCGTGTTCAGCAGGCCGAGCACCAGCGCGGCGATCATCGCCGCGCCGAAACTGTCGACGACGACGCCGGAATACAGATGCGCGACGAGCAGCAACGCCGCCGCGAGCAGGAGCCAACGCACGAGGATCTTCATGGACCGGGAGGATAGCCGGCCGCGTCTGCGCGACCGATCGCCGTCGCGCGATGACGCGTGCCAGCGACAAAAGCGCGCTTCACGTCGAAAGAATGCGCGCTCTTCCTATGAAAACAGCTTCTCATTGCATTACACACGCAGTAGTATTCGCTCCGCACGGTGCTATGGAGAAATGAGAGTCCACGCGGCTCTCGCCCATCCCGGGCACATCAACAACTTACTTGATGGAGAGAATCAACATGGCAACTGCGAAGAAGACAGCCGCGAAGAAGGCGGCCCCGGCGAAGAAGAAGGCTGCTCCCGCGAAGAAAGCGACCGCTGCGAAGAAGGCGGCGCCGGCCAAGAAGGCCGCGGCGAAGAAGGCACCCGCGAAGAAGCGGACCCCGAACGCCGCCTTCATGAAGGCGATGACTCCGAGCCCCGCGCTCGCCGCGATCATCGGCGACAAGCCGGTGCCGCGCACCGAGGTCACGAAGAAGATCTGGGAGTACATCAAGAAGAACAGCCTTCAGGACCAGGCCAAGCGGACGATGATCAACGCCGACGCCAAGCTGAAGGAAATCTTCAAGAAGGCGCAGGTCTCGATGTTCGAGATGACCAAGCTGATCAACGGCCACCTGAGCTGAGCGTCTTCAGCCCAGAGAAAAGCCGGTGCGGTGCACCGGCTTTTTTAATGGGCGCGCGCCGGCTTCTCGCTGCGCGGCGCGATCCGCGTCCGATCCTTCAGCCGGCGCTTTGCGCCGCGAGGCGACGCTGCAGGAAGTCGAGCCGATCCTGGCCCCAGAACAGCTCGCCGTCGACCACGTAGCTCGGCGCGCCGAAGATGCCGGCGTCGATCGCGCGCTGCGTCGCGGCGTCGTAGCGCTGTTGCACCGCGGCGGACTGCGCATCGTCGAGGCGGCGTGCCGGCAAGCCGTTCTCGGCCAGCATCGCGGCGAGCGTGGCCGGATCGGCGATATTGCGCTGCCCGGCCCAGACGCCGCTCAATACCGCTCCGGTAAGCGCCAGCGCCGCATCGGTGCCGTCGTGCATGTCGACCGCGGTGATCAGCCGCGCGGCGGGGTCGCCGGCGACCGGAAAGAAGGTCGGCTGCAGATTGATCGGCAGTCCCAGGTGCTCTGCGAAGCGCTTCAGCTCGACCAGGCGATAGGCCTGGCGCTGCGGCGCGCGCTTCGCGAGCGGCAGTCCGCCCGAGACCGGGAACACGCGGCCGAAATCGACCGGCAGCAGATTGACGCGCGCAGCGGCGGCCTTCGCGATCTCGACGAAGCGGCGGTGGCCGAAATAGGTCCACGGCGATTGCGGCGTCAGGTAGTAGTCGATCGTCGTGGTCACGGCGGTCCTTCGGTGCTGCGAAGCGTGCAGTCTATGGCGTGCCGGCGTTGCCTCGTCGATCGATTCACGCGGCCAGCAGCGGCTGCAGGTAGCGGCCCGTGAAGCTGGCCGGATTCGCCGCCACGGTCTCCGGCGTGCCGACCGCGACGACGGTGCCGCCACCGGCTCCGCCTTCCGGACCCATGTCGACGATCCAGTCGGCGGTCTTGATCACGTCGAGGTTGTGCTCGATCACGACGATCGTG
>JBDTXV010000280.1:0-4131 GCA_040006015.1 Caldimonas sp. | reverse complement strand
GCACCGGGTCGGTCGTGCGGCCGAACTCGGAGTCGACGGTCGAGAGCGCGGCTTCGGCAGCTTCCTCGGCTTCTTCTTCGGTCGCGGTCGTCGCGCCGCCGCCGGCGATCAGCAATGTCGCCGCGTCGGGCGCCTGTTCGTAGACCGCGATGCCCATGTCGTTCAACATCGAGACGATCGCTTCGAGGATCTCGTGATCGACCAGCTTTTCCGGCAAGTGGTCGTTGATTTCCTGGTGCGTCAGGAAACCGCGTGTCTTGCCCATCTTGATCAGCGTCTTCAGCTCCTGGCGACGCTTCGCGACCTCTTCTTCGGTCAGCGCGGTCTCGTCGAGGCCGAATTCACGCATCAGCGCGCGCTCCTTCGCGCGCGAGACCTTCATCCGCAGCGGCTTGGCCTTGACCTTGGCTTCGCTTTCGACCTCGACCTCGGGCTCGCCTTCGAGATCGGCCTCGAGATCGGAAAGATCGACGTCGCCGCCGTCGGCCTTCTTCGCCTTGTCATCCGGCTTCACCTTGCGGCCGGCCTTGTCCTTCAGCGCGTCGACTGCTGCCGGTTTCAGCGCGGGCTTCGCCGCCTTCTTGACGTCTTCGGTCGAAGCTTTGCCTGCCTTCGCGGGCGTGCTGGCCGGAGCTGGTTTGGCGGAGACGATCTTCTTTGCAGTCATGCAAATCCTCGGATGGTGGTGGGCTCGCTGCACGAAGGCCCTGCTCTGGAACTGCGCACACAAGCGCGAATTTCAAGGCTCGGCACATTCGCCATCGCAAGCCGATGCGGCAGCGCCCGACTGCGGTACCGGATCAGGGCACGCATCGGGTCGACGCACGAGGGCGAGTTCGGGCCGGAACTCTCGATCAGCAGCCCTTGCGGGTTTCGGTGGCCTTGGGATGAAACCCTCGGTCAGAGGGTGGCCGGGGGCCGGAGGTGCTGCTTGCCACTCGCCGCGTCACGGGAAAGCCCTCGATTATCGTCGATATGGCTCGCTTCGTCAAAAGCCTCAGCGTTCCGCCACCGACGGGCGTGCCAGACGCGCCTTCAGATCACGCTGGCGCTCGAGAAGTTCGCGCTGGCGCGCCTTCGCGGCGTCGGACTGGCGCTCTGAACCGGCCAGCAGCTCGAGCTCGCTTTGTGCGGCTTGGAGGCGCAGGCGATCGATGATCACCTCGATTTCGGCGCGGGCCTCGTCGCCGACGGGCATGTCGTGGAAACCGCTGACGCGCGCATGGAGCTGGGCCAGTGCGCTTGGCGCCGCGCCGGCATCGAGTTCTGCGGTCAAGGCGGACGCCGCGACCGCGCCCTGGTCGTGGATCAGCCGATCGAGCCACGAGAAGAAATCGCCGTGCGGGGAGGGCTGCTCGGTCAGCAATGAATGGACGTCGTGCCCGAGCTGTTCCCAGACGTCGGTGCGGTGGATCAGAAGCCAGACCGCACGGTCGAGCGAGGTCGCCATCGGCGAGAGCGGCCGACGCGAGACCGGACGCCGCGCCGCCGCACCGGCGCCCTGCATCGAGCTTGGGCCGTTCGAGGAGCCCGTTCGTGCGGCAGCGCCGGCCGATGCCGTCGATCGGCTTCCGGCGAATTGCCCCTTCAACTCGTCCGCGGCGACGCGCGCCGCCGTCGCCAACGCATCGACGATCTGGCCGCGCAGCATTCCGGGCGGCAGCTGACCGATCAGCGGACGGGCCTGAGCGACGAGCCGGGCGCGTCCTTCAGCCGTCTCGAGGTCGCAGCCTTCGCCGGCCGATTCGAGCAACTGCCGCGACAGCGGCACCGCGCCGGCGACGCAGCGCTCGAACGCATTCGCGCCGAGCTGGCGGACATACGAATCGGGATCGTGCTCGGCCGGCAGGAACAGGAAGCGGATCGTTCGCGTGTCGCTCGCATGTGCGAGGCTCGCCTCGAGCGCACGGTTCGCGGCACGCCGGCCGGCAGCATCCCCGTCGAAGCTGAACACGACCGAATCGGTGAACCGGAAGAGCTTTTGCACGTGTTCGGCCGTGCAGGCGGTGCCGAGCGTCGCGACCGCGTTCGCATAGCCGGCCTGGGCCAGCGCGACGACGTCCATGTAGCCCTCGACGACCAGCGCATAGCCGCGCTGCCGCAGTCCGGTGCGCGCCTCGTGGAGCCCGTAGAGCTCGCGCCCCTTGCTGAAGACCGGCGTCTCCGGCGAATTCAGGTATTTCGGCTCGCCGCGGTCGAGCACGCGGCCGCCGAAGCCGATGATGTCGCCCTGCACCGAGCGGATCGGAAACATGATCCGGTCGCGGAAGCGGTCGTAGCGTTTGCGATTGGCTTCGTCGCCGTCGTCGGCGTCGTGCGCGATCACGAGACCGCTTTCTTCCAGCAGCGGGTCGTCGTAGCTCGGGAAGACGCCGGCGAGGCCGCGCCAGCCATCGGGCGCATAACCGAGCCCGAAGCGGGCGGCGATCTCGCCGCTGAGGCCGCGCCCTTTGAGATAGTCGACCGCCCGCGGACTGTCTTTCAGCTGACGCCGGTAATGCGCGGCCGCCTTCGCGAGCACATCGCTCAGGGTCGCGCGGCGCTGCTTTTGCGCCGCGGCCTGGTCGCGCTCCGCGGCCGAACTGTCGTCGTCGGGGACACTCAGGCCGACCTGCTGGGCCAGGTCCTTGACCGCGTCGACGAAGGTCATGCCGCTCAGCTCGGTCAGGAAACGGATCGCGTCGCCGTTGGCTCCGCAACCGAAGCAGTGATAGAACTGCTTCGTCGGCGTGACCGTGAAGCTCGGTGATTTCTCGGCGTGGAACGGGCAGAGGCCGCTGAAGTTGATGCCGCTTTTCTTCAGTTGCACCTGGCGGCCGACGACGTCGACGATATCGACGCGCGCCAGCAGCTCTTCGATGAAAGCGGGTGGGATCACGAACCGAGTCTACCGTCGCGGGATCGCCGCCTGAGCCGGCGCGACACCGCCGTCAAGCCGGCGGCGCACGCCATCGAACGAAGGGCCGCGCGAGGCGGCCCTCAAGTCTACGGAGTCAGCCGCGTCAGATGCTGAAGTCGGTCAGTTTGCGCCCGGACGCCAGCGCCGTCTTCAACCATTTCGGTTGCAGCCCGCGGCCGCTCCACGATTCGCCGGTCGCGGCGTTGCGGTATTTCGCTGCGACTTTCTTGCCGGTTCCGCCTTTCGCCCTCGCCGGACCGCGCGCAGAAAGGTCCGCAGCGGTCAGTCCATATTCGGACATCAGTGCGCGCACCTTCTCGACCGCATCGCCGCGTTCCTTTTTCTTCGTCATGTCGATTTGACGGTCGAGCTCTTCCTTTTGAGCCAGCAATTCCTGTAATGAAGCCACTTCTTTCTCCCCCGGATGGTTATTGTGATCGAGCGCCGCGATTTTAAGCACGGTGCAGTCGATCGGGAATAACGATTTCCCTCGGGGAATTTGCCTCGAGACGGGTCGCGCCGATCCGCGTCGAAACTCCGGTCGTTACGGGGTCGGCGGCACGTATCCGGCCGGCTGCTCGGCACCGGTGCCGAAGAAGAAGTTTTCCATCTGACGCGCCAGATACTGGCGTGCCCGCTGATCGGCCAGATTCAGACGGTTCTCGTTGACCAGCATCGTCTGGTGCTTCAACCAAAGCGCCCAGGCTTCCTTGCTGACCGAGTTGTAGATACGCTTGCCGAGCTCGCCGGGATATGGAGCGAATGCCAATCCTTCGGCCTCTTTCTTCAAATGAACGCATTGGACGGTTCGGGTCATTCGGAACTCCTGAATATGTTCGATGGAAACTATCGGCTCGGACCGCTGCAAGCGCGGATCAACCGAGCCGCTTGACCAGGATCTGCGAGCGCCGGTCCCAGTTGTATTTGCGTTTACGCGCTTCCGGCAACCAGTCGGGTTCGACCTGGATAAATCCGCGCTTGATAAACCAGTGCATCGTCTGCGTCGTCAGCACGAATATGCTTTCCAGCCCGGCGCCCTTGGCACGGTGTTCGACGCGCTTCAGGATGCGTTCACCGTCGCCCTGGCCCTGGACCATCGGCGATACCGTCAGCGCCGCAAGTTCGCCGGTCTTGGCCTCCGGGTAAGGGTACAGCGCGGCGCAGCCGAATATCACGCCGTCGTGCTCGATCACCGTGTAGAGGCCGATGTCGCGCTCGATCTCGGTGCGATC
>JBDTXV010000279.1:0-4137 GCA_040006015.1 Caldimonas sp. | reverse complement strand
TCGCGCCGCGGCTCGAGGTGGATGTCGGACGCGCGCTGGTCGAACGCGTATTGCCAGAGCCAGTCGACGACCTGGATCACGCCGGAATCGTTGGCGTCGAGCTGCTTCGTGCTGCGGCCGAGCTCGACCAGCTGCTCGAAGTTCGCGATCGCCGAGGCCTCGCCCATCTTGACGGCGGCCCGGACCGAGCGCGACAGCGTGTAGAACTCGGTCGTGTAGCGTGCGATTTCTGGCGGGCTGACGAGCACCAGCTTGACCGACTTGCGGGTGTGCACCTCGATCTCGGCGACCCAGCCGGTGTCGAGCGGCTCGCAGGTCGCGATCGTGACCTCGACCGCGCCGACATGCAGCGGCAGCGCGTGACGCCTTTCGGCATAGGTGATCGACATGATCTCGGCGACGCGTCCGACATCGACCTTCAGCGGATCGATGCGCAGGTAGGCGATGCCGCAGCGGCCGGCCAGCCACTCGGTCAGGTTCTCGACGTCGAGCACATGCGTGCCGGGCTGGCGCACAAGGCCCGCACTCGCGAGACGGACCAGCGCGTGCTGCGAGCTGTCGGCGCCGGCGAAGCGCCGGATCGTCCGCTCCGCGTCCTCGGCGCCGATCACGCCGTCTTCGCGCAGCCAGCCGATCAGCGTGCGCCAGTCGAGCCGGGCGCGGCTCGCGCGTGCGGCGGCGAGACTGAGCGGCTTCTTCGGCGCGATCGCGCCGGCATCGGCCTGTTGCGCGTCGTTGATCGCATCGCGCGGCATGCCGTTCGGATCGGCTTGTGCGGTCGGTGCTTCGAAACGAACCGGTCTTGGTTTCATGCGGGTGGCGAAGTGGGCACGGACCCGATCTCGGCGGGCAAGGGCCGCAGCATGCGCAGCCATTTGCGCGCGGGCAGGCCGAGACGAGTTTCGATGTTTTCGGCACGCGCAGCAAGCGTCGCGCGGTCCGCGATCGTGCCGGATTTCAGCGCCAGCACGATCGTGTTGCCTTCTTTCGTCGGTCGCAGGCTGCGCACGCGCCCGGCGCCGAACGCCGCGGCGATGCGCGCCGCGCTGGTCGCGAAGCTCGCATCGCGGCCGAACAGGTTCACCGACAGCACGCCGCCATCGGCGAGCAGATCGCGGCACTCGCGGTAGAACGCGGCGCTGTCGAGCACCGGGCTCGCCGCCTCGTGATCGTAGAGATCGACGCAGAGCACGTCGGCGCTCGCCCTTCGCGTCGGGTCGGACACGTATGCGGCGGCGTCCATCTCGAGCACTTCGAGGCGGGCCGAATCGGCCGGCAGCCGGAACCAGAGCCGGCACGCATCGATCACGCTCGGATTCAGTTCGACCGCGGTCGTGCGCATCCGCAGCACGCCGTGGCAGTAGCGCGTCAACGCGGCGGCGCCGAGCCCGAGCTGCACCGCATGCCCTGTCGAGAGCCGCTCCGCCGGCCGCAACAGCAGCCAGGCCATCATTCGCTGCACGTATTCGAGCTCGAGTGCGCGCGGCTGTGCGATGCGCATCGCGCCCTGCACCCACGGCGTGTCGAGATGCAGATAGCGGACACCGTCCGACTCGGAGATCGTCGCGGGCGCGAGCTCTTGCGCCCTGCCGCGCGCCCTCATCGCGATGCGCCTGCGCCGGTCGGCGCCGTCATGCGACGCCGTAGCGCTCGAACGCGGCGCGCCAGGCCTCGAGCTTGCGGGCGAAGTTCCAGCTCGCATTGGCCGGACTCGTCGACGGCAGCCTCAGCACGTCGACGCCGAGCGCCTGCGTGTGCTTCATCGATCGCGCCGATTCGCCGCCGTTGTGGACCACCGCGCACAACCGTGGCGCGACGCGCCGCAGGCTCGCCAGGTCGTTCAGACGCGGCGCCTCGATCGCGCTGTCGAGGCTGCCCTCGCGCCGACAGCTCGCATACACATCCCAGATGCCGACGCCGCGCGCGAGCACCGCGTCGAGCCGGTCCGGATACGGCAGCGCCGGGAGATCGATGCCGAAGAGCGCCGACAGGATCGGCCAGAAATGGTTGCGCGGATGACCGTAGTACTGCTGCGCCTGCAGCGACGCGACCCCGGGGAAGCTGCCGAGCACGACCAGGCGCGTGTCCGGCCGGACCACCGGCGCGAGGCCCTCGAGCGTCTTCACGCGAGCCGCGGCAGCGCGGCGCGGGCATTGGCCGCGGTCGCCGACTCGACCGCGTCGAGCGCGATGCCGCGCAGCTCGGCGAGCACGCCGGCGATCCGCGGCAGCTCGGCCGGTTCGTTGCGCGCCGCCGCGCCGTCGGCGCGCTCGACGACGGTCCGGTACAGCCAGGTCGGCGGGATGTCGGGCGCATCGGTCTCGAGCACGATCGACTCGAGCGGCAGCGTCGCCGCGAGCTCGCGGATGCGCAATGCGCGCTCGAACGTCATCGCGCCGCCGAAGCCGAGCTTGAGGCCCAGCGCGATGCAGACGTCGGCCTGCTGCCGGCTGCCGTTGAAGGCATGCGCGACTCCGCCCGGCACGTCGATCCGGCGCAGCAGCTTCAGGAGCTCGTCGACAGCGCGGCGCGTGTGCAGGATCACCGGCAGCGCGAACTCGCGCGCAAGCTGCAACTGAACCGAGCAGAAGCGCTCGAGCCGGACCGGATCGAGCCCGGGGACGAAGCGGTCGATGCCGATCTCGCCGACCGCGACCAGGCGCGGATCGTCGCGATGCGCGCCGAGCGCGTCGCCGAGCCGGTCGAGGTCGGCATCGTCTGCGGCGCCGACCGCGAGCGGATGGATGCCCAGCGCGTAAACATAGCCGTGGCGATGGGCGAGCGCCCGCACTGCCTCGAAGCTCGCGACGTCGACGGCCGGCAGCACGACCTGCGCGACGCCGGCAGCGCGCGCCCGCTCGACGACCGCATCGCGATCGGCCGCGAACTCGGCCGCATCGAGGTGGCAATGGGTATCGATCCACATCCGTGCATCATGCCTCGCCGGTCGGCGCCGGCTTCGACACAGGTCATCCGTCGCGTGCTACTGTTCGAGCGCATGAGCGGGAGCCGCCTTCGGGCGACCCGCTCGCCCCTGTGCACCGGTCCGGGATGCAGACGATGAAGAAGGTACCGCTTTACAGCCGCTCGCGCAGGGTCGTCGAAGACGCCGCGGGCTCGGCCGCATCCGGATCCGCTGCCGCACAGGCCGGCGCGCCGCCCGCCGCGGCACCGCGCCGCGGCTGGAAGGCCGTGACGCTGCGCCATGAACGGCGCCTCTGGGCCGCCGCGGTCGTGCTGCTGCTGGCCGCCGCGGTGCTGCTGAACCCGCGCGTCGCGACGCACGAGGCGCCGCTGAGGTTCGAGCAGATCGATGCCGCGATGCGCCAGTCGATCGAGGACAAGCCGCTCACATCGCCGGCCGCGCGCGCCTACGACGCCGTGATCCCGTCGGTCGTGCGCGTGATCGGCCTGATGACCGAAGGCGACGACGGCGACGACGAGAAGGCGCATGGCAACGTCGAACGCGGTGTCGGCAGCGGCGTCGTGATCATCGACAACGGCACGATCCTGACCAATCTGCATGTCGTCTCGGGCGCGAAGCGGATCAAGGTCACGTTCTTCGACGGCACCGAATCCGATGCGATGGTCCTCAGCGTGCAACCCGAGAACGACCTCGCGGTGCTGCGCGCGAAGACGATCCCCGACGATCTTCCCGCCGCGACGATGCGCTCGACCGGCGATCTGCTGCCGGGCGATCAGGTCGTCGCGGTCGGCTTTCCGTTCGGGATCGGTCCGTCGGTCTCCGCCGGCGTGGTGTCGGGCCTGAAGCGCCAGTTCCGCTCGCCCGACGGCCAGCAGATGCTGACCAACCTGATCCAGTTCGACGCCGCCGCGAATCCGGGCAATTCGGGCGGACCGCTGGTGACGATGGACGGCGAGGTCGTCGGCATCGTCACCGCGATCCTGAACCCGTCGCGCCAGCGCGTCTTCATCGGCATCGGCTTCGCGGTGCCAATCGAGAACGCCGCTGCGGCGGTCGGTCTGTCGCCGTTCTGACAGCGCAACGGCCTCTCCTGCCATTACCCCATCACCCGACGGCCCGAAACGACACCGCATGGACAACGCCAACACCGCCAGCGCCGAAGCCTCCACGTTGATGGAGCGCATCCTCTACGAGGTCAAGCGCGTCGTCGT
>JBDTXV010000278.1:0-4175 GCA_040006015.1 Caldimonas sp. | reverse complement strand
GGTCGTAGTCCTCGCGCTGGCCGCGGATGTAGATCAGCCCGTTGATCGAGCTCGAGCCGCCGAGCGTCTTGCCGCGCGGCCAGTAGATCCGGCGCCCGTTCATGTTCGGATCGGGGTCGGTCGAGAAGCACCAGTTGTAGCGCTTGCTCCACATCGTCTTGCCGTAGCCGATCGGCAGATGGATCCAGATCGAGCGATCGGGCGGCCCGGCCTCGAGCAGCAGCACGCGCGTCGCCGGGTCTTCGCTGAGGCGCGCCGCGAGCACGCATCCGGCCGATCCGGCACCGACGACGATGTAGTCGAACTCCTCGGTCATCTGCTGCAGGGCTCCGTCGAGGACGCGTCGCCGGACGGGTTTTCGTGCGCGACCGGCTTGCTACGATCCGCGCGAAAGCCGCGCGACTGCGGCGCTAGCGGCACCCTCGGGGGCGCCGGCTCGCCGCATGCTAGGTCATTTTTTTTCGGAACACAATGTTCCGTTTTACGAGGTTTACCCGTATGAGCCGCGCCCGCATCGTGGCCCCCGCACCCGCCGAAGCCGAGCGCGCCGCGACCGGCTCGTCGGCGGAGCGAAGCCTGCGCGTGCTTGCACTGCTTGCCGCGGAAGGGCGACCGCTCGCGCTCGCCGACCTGAGCGCGCGCCTCGACCTCCCTAAGGGGACTGCGCATCGCATCTGCCAGCAGCTCGTCGCGAGCGGCTATCTCGCGCGCGGCGTCGACGAACGCCATTTCGGCGTCGGCCCGGCGCTGCGCGGGCTCGCATTCGCGACCCTGAACCACGGCGTCGAGCGCGGGCTGCGCCACGAGGTGCTCGCGCAGCTCGTCGACGCGATCGGCGAGACCTGCAACTTCACGACCCAGGACGGCACCGAGGTGCTGTACCTCGACCGGGTCGAGGCGAAGTGGCCGCTGCGCCTGACGCTCGATGTCGGCTCGCACGTGCCGCTGCACTGCACCGCGAGCGGCAAGCTTTTTCTCGCGCTGATGCCGGCCGACGAGCGCGACGCGGTCATCGAGCGGATCGCGCTGCCGCGCATGACGCGCGCGACGCTGACGACGAAGAAGGCGCTGCGCGCCGAATGCGCCGAGATCGCGGCGCGCGGCTATGCGTGCGATCGCGAGGAGTTCGTCGCCGGGCTGATCGCGGTCGCGGTCCCGGTGGTTGCGGCCGAAGGCGGCGCGCGTGCCGCGATCGCGGTGCATGCGCCGACCGCGCGGATGTCGCTCGAGCAGGCCGTCGCGAAGCTGCCGGCGCTGTGTGCCGCGGCGAAGCGGATGCGCGAGCTGCTGTAGCTCGAGCGCGCCGACGCTTCGATAATCGGCTTGCCCGCCGACCAGCGCGCACCACCCAACGAAACAGCGAGTGCAACGATGAACCAGGACACCGACAAAAACGTCGCCTTGATCGGTCTCGGCGCGATGGGCGCGGGCATGGCGGCGTCGCTGCGCCGTGCCGGCTACGCGGTCCACGTCTGCGATGCGCGGCCCGGCGCGGCCGAGACGTTCGCGCGCGACGGCGGCACCGCGTGCGC
The DNA here is from genome assembly GCA_040006015.1 of Caldimonas sp. GTDB lineage: Bacteria > Pseudomonadota > Gammaproteobacteria > Burkholderiales > Burkholderiaceae_C > Schlegelella_A. The sequence goes on along the minus strand of JBDTXV010000278.1, from coordinate 2,643 downwards.
GACGCCGGCCGATGCCGCGCGTGCCTGCACGGTCTTGATCTCGGTCGTCGTCAACGCGGCGCAGACCGAGGCGGTGCTGTTCGGCGCCGACGGCGCGGCCGCGGCGATGCGACCCGGCAGCGTCTTCGTGATGTGCTCGACGGTCGACCCGAACGTCTCGATCGCGTTCGAGGCGCGCCTCGCCGCGCTCGGCATCGGCTATCTCGATGCGCCGATCTCGGGCGGTGCCGCGAAGGCGGCGTCGGCGCAGATGACGGTCATGGCGTCCGGCAAACCCGATGCGTGGGCGCGCTGCGCGCCGCTGCTCGACGCGATGGCCGCGAAGGTCTACCGCCTCGGCGACCGCGCCGGCAACGGCAGCAAGGTCAAGATCATCAACCAGCTGCTCGCCGGCGTGCACATCGCCGCGGCGGCCGAGGCGATGGCGCTCGGTTTGCGCGAAGGCGTCGACCCGGCGCAGCTCTACGAGGTCATCACGAACAGCGCCGGCGCGAGCTGGATGTTCGAGAACCGGATGGCGCACGTGCTCGCCGGCGACTACACGCCGCTCTCGGCGGTCGACATCTTCGTCAAGGATCTCGGCCTCGTGCTCGACACCGCGCGCGCGTCGAAGTTTCCGCTGCCGCTCGCGAGCACCGCGCACCAGATGTTCATGCAGGCTTCGAGCGCCGGCCATGCGCGCGAGGACGATGCCGCGGTGATCAAGATCTTTCCGGGGATCACGCTGCCCGAGAAGAAGGCCGGCTGATCCGCCGCGCCGCCGCGCCGCCGCGCGGACGCGTCAGGCCGCGACGGCGGCCGGCGCGGTTTCGGCCGGCACCTCGAGCTCGAGGCGCGCCTGGCTGCGCACCATCTCGCTGAAGATCGGCTGGCGCTGCTCGACCTCGGCGACGCTGCCGCTGTCGACGACGCGGCCGTCGACCATCAGCACGACGCGATCGAAGTGCGCGAGCAGGCTCATCCGGTGCACCGACGCGACGATGCAGGCATCGCCGAAGCCCGCGTCGAGGCGCGCATGGATGTCGGCCTCGGTCAGCGGATCGAGCGCGCTGGTCGGTTCGTCGAGCAGCAGCAGCGAGCTCGCGCGCGCCGCGAGCAGGCCGCGTGCGAGACAGAGGCGCTGGCGCTGGCCGCCGGAGAGATTGATGCCGCGCTCGCCGATCGGCGTCTCGAGCCCGTCGGGCAGCGCCGCAAGCACGCTCTCGAAGCCGCTGGTGTGGATCGCCGCGCGCAGATCGGCTTCGTCGCACGGCATGTCGAAGGTCAGGTTCTCGCGCACGCTGGCTTCGAACACGTCGGCCTCCTGCGGGATCAGCGTGCCGACGCTGCCGAGATGGCGCAGCCCGAGATGGGCGATGCCGTCGATCTCGAAACGGCCGTGCTGCGGCTCGTAGAGGCCGGCGAGCACGCGCATCAACGTGCTCTTGCCGGCGCCGCTCGGACCGACCAGCGCGACGCGCTCGCCGCGGCGCAACGTCAGCGAGACCTCGCGCAGACCACTGCCTGCCGCATCGTTCGCGGCGGCCGGAATCGCGGCGCTGCCGAACGGACGCAGCGCGGCGCCGTGGTCGTAGCCGAGGTCGACGACGTCGATGCGGCGCCATTCGACGTCGACCGACGCATTGCCGCCGCGCTCTTCGGGCGCGTCCCAGATCGTCGCGGCGTTCGCATAGTCGGTGCGCGCCTTCGCGAAGCGCTGGAAGTTCACGGCCATCGAGCCGATCACGCCGCCGGCCTGCTGCGCATAGGTGTAGATCATGAAGAGGCCGCCGGTCAGGAACGCGTCGCCGCGGCCGTGCACTTCCCAGACGTAGACCGCGACGAGCAGCCACGCCAGACAGGCGCTGAACAGGTCGACCGCGCACCACTTCATCTCGTTCAGCACGATCGTGCGCTGCAGCGGTCCGAACGCGGCATCGAGGCGGCGTCCGAGCAGCGAGCGCGTGCTCGCCTGCAGGCGCAGGCTCAGCACGGTCGAGATGTTGCCGAGAAATTCGAGCAGGCTCGCGCTGTAGCGGCGCTCGGCCTGGTTCTCGCGCGCGGCGAGCAACAGCAGCGCGTGGTCGAAACGCAGGATCACGAACCCGATCAGCACGTAGCCGGCGAGCGCGATCCAGCCGGTCGCGGTCGACAGCAGCGCGAGCGCGATGATCGGTCCGGCGAAATTGACCGCGCTCTGCAGATAGATGAACTGGTTCTGCGCGAAGTCGTAGAGGCCACCGCTCGCCTGCGCGACGCGGTTCTGCACCTCGCCCGAATGCTGGCGCTCGTGCCACGCGAGCGGCGCCCGCGTCAGCTTCGCATAGAGCGCATCGGCGACGCCCTTGCGGACGCGCACGCCGACGTTGCGCTCGAGGACGCGGCCCGGCCCGTGCAGCCCCCAGGACGCGGCGTAGACGAGCAGGATCGCCGCGACCCAGAGGGCAGCGCGGCCGACCGAACCGGCGCCGCCCTGCTGCAGCGTGTTGATCGCCTGCGCGGCGAGCCACGGCAGCGCGAGCTTGATGACGGTCGAGCCGGTCAGCAGCAGCGTCGATGCGAGCAGCCTGGCCCTGACCCCTTCGGCATAGCGCCAGACGCTGCGATAGAGACTGCCGAGCGAGGGCACGGCGAGGACGGCGGACGGATTCATCGACGGGAAAG
>JBDTXV010000277.1:0-4184 GCA_040006015.1 Caldimonas sp. | reverse complement strand
GCATCGGCGGCGCCGCGATCATCGTCGACTGCATGACCGACAACCGCGTCCGCACCGTCGCCGAGGTGCGCCACGCGTTCAGCAAGTACGGCGGCAATCTCGGCACCGAAGGCTCGGTCGCGTTCCAGTTCCGGCACTGCGGCCAGCTCGTGTTCGCGCCCGGCACGAAGGAAGACGCGGTGATGGAAGCCGCGCTCGATGCCGGCGCCGACGACGTGATCGCCGACGATGACGGCGCGATCGAGGTGCTCTCGGATCCGGCGTCGTTCGAGGCGGTCAAGGCGGCGCTCGAGCGCGCCGGGCTCGTGCCCGAGCTCGCCGAGGTCACGATGCGGCCCGAGAACACGATCGAGCTCGGCGGCGACGACGGCCAGCGCATGCAGAAGCTGCTCGACGTGATCGAGGACCTCGACGACGTGCAGGCGCTCTACACCAACGCGGCGATCGTGCGATGAGCCGGATCATCCGTATCCCGCGTGCGCATGCGGCTGCGTTGCGCCGCGCTCCGCGATGAAGGTGCTCGTGATCGGCGGCGGCGGCCGCGAACACGCGCTCGCCTGGAAGCTCGCGCAGTCGCCGAAGGTGCAGACCGTTTTCGTCGCGCCCGGCAATGCCGGCACCGGCGCCGACCCGCTGCTGCAGAACGTCGCGGTCACAGGGCTGCAGGCGCTCGCCGACTTCGCCGAGGCCGAGAAGATCGCGCTGACGGTGGTCGGGCCGGAAGGCCCGCTCGCCGACGGCATCGTCGACGTGTTCCGCGCCCGCGGCCTGCGCATCTTCGGGCCGACGCTCGCGGCCGCGCGGCTCGAGAGCTCGAAGGCGTATGCGAAGGACTTCATGCGCCGGCACGCGATCCCGACCGCGGCGTACGAGACGTTCCGCGACGCGGCCGCGGCGCATGCGCACGTCGATGCCCGCGGCGCGCCGATCGTCGTCAAGGCCGACGGCCTCGCTGCCGGCAAGGGCGTCGTCGTCGCCGCGACGCTCGACGAGGCGCATGCCGCAATCGATGCGATGCTCGACGGCGGTGCCGGCGCCCAAGTCGTGATCGAGCAGTTTCTCGACGGCGAGGAAGCGAGCTTCATCGTGCTGTGCGACGGCAGCAACGTCGTGCCGCTCGCGACCAGCCAGGATCACAAGCGCCTGCTCGACGGCGACTCCGGCCCGAACACCGGCGGCATGGGTGCGTACTCGCCGGCGCCGGTCGTCACGCCGAATGTCCATGCCCGCGTGATGCACGAGATCATCCTGCCGACGGTCGCCGGAATGGCCGCTGACGGCGTGCCGTTCAGCGGCTTTCTCTATGCCGGCCTGATGATCGATGCGCAGGGCCAGCCGAACACGGTCGAATTCAACTGCCGACTCGGCGACCCGGAAGCGCAGGTGCTGATGCTGCGCCTGAAGAGCGATCTGTTCGACGTGCTGATGCATGCGACCGACAGCGTTCACGACGGCATGCTCGACCCGATCGAGCTGCAATGGGACCGGCGCACCGCGCTCGGCGTCGTCGTCGCGGCACCGGGTTATCCGGCCGCGCCGCGGACCGGCCACCCGATCGGCGGGCTGCCGCTGTCGACGCCGGAGGCGATGCTCTTCCACGCCGGCACCGCGCTGCGCGACGGCGAGATCGTCACCGCGGGCGGCCGCGTGCTCTGCGTCGCCGCGCTCGGCGATTCGGTCAAGCTCGCGCAACAGCGTGTCTACCAACTGCTGCACGGCGTTCGTTTCGAAGGCGCGCAGTACCGGCGCGACATCGGCCATCGCGCCGTCAAGCGGTGAACGACGCGCGCTCGATGCGCCAATCAGCGCTTTTTTGCCGCTCGATGATCAGGGCCGGGCCGCGATGAATACCGAGCTCGTCCGCACCTGGCTGCTCGGGCTGCAGGCGCGCATCGTCGGCGCGTTCGAGGTCGAAGGCGGCAACGCGTTCGGCGTCGACCGCTGGTCGCGCGTGCCGGGCGGTGCGCTCGAAGGCGACGGCGTGACGCGCCTCGTCGAAGACGGCGCGCTGCTCGAACGCGGCGGCGTCGGCTTCTCGCATGTCCGCGGCCGCGCGCTGCCGGCCTCGGCGACGCAGCACCGCAGCGATCTCGCGAACGCGCCGTTCGAGGCGATGGGCGTCTCGGTCGTGCTGCATCCGCGCAACCCGCACGTGCCGACCGTGCACATGAACGTGCGGATGATCGCGGTGACGCCGGCCGGCGAGGCGGAGCCTGTCGTCTGGTTCGGCGGCGGGATGGACCTGACGCCGTACTACGGCTTCGACGAGGACGCGCGCCACTTCCACCGCACCAACCGCGACGCGCTGGCGCCGTTCGGCGCCGAGCGCTATCCGCGCTACAAGCGCTGGTGCGACGAGTACTTCTTCCTGAAGCACCGCAACGAGCCGCGTGGCATCGGCGGCGTGTTCTTCGACGATGTCGCCGAGCCCGGTTTCGATGCCGCCTATGCGATGACGCGCGCGGTCGGCGACGCCTTTTTGCCGGCCTATCTGCCGATCGTCCGGCGCCGCAACTCGCTCGCCTACGGCGCGCGCGAGCGCGACTTCCAGGCCTATCGGCGCGGCCGCTATGTCGAGTTCAACCTGGTCTACGACCGCGGCACCTTGTTCGGACTGCAATCGGGCGGCCGCACCGAAAGCATCCTGATGTCGATGCCGCCGCGCGTGGCGTGGCGCTACGACTGGAAGCCCGAAGCGGGCTCGGCCGAGGCCCGGCTCTACAGCGACTTCCTGCGCCCGCGCGACTGGGCCGAAGAGGATCCGGCTTGAAGCGCATCGGCATCTTCGGCGGCAGCTTCGATCCGGTCCACAACGCGCATGTCGCGCTCGCGCGGATCGCGCTCGAGCAGCTGAACCTCGACGAGGTGCGCTGGGTCCCGGTCTGGCAGGCCTGGCAGAAGTCGCGCCAGCTCGCGCCGGCGGCCGACCGCGAAGCGATGGTGCGGCTCGCGATCGCCGGCGAGCCGCGCTTCGTGCTCGAGCGCTGCGAGCTGCGCCGGCGCGGCAGCAGCTACACGCTCGACACGGTGCGCGAGCTGAAGGCAGCAGAGCCCGACGTCGAGTGGTTCCTGATCCTCGGCCAGGACCAGTACGCCGGGCTGCACACCTGGCGCGACTGGCGCGAGCTGGTCGACCTGGTCACGCTCGCGATCGCGCCACGCGCCGGCGCGCCCGAGGTCGATCCGCACGTCGCGCGCACGCCGCACCGGCTCGTCGCGCTGCCGATGATGAGCGAATCGTCGACCGACATCCGCAGCCTGCTCGCGGCCGGCCAGCCGATCGATGCGTTGGTGCCGCCTGCGGTCGCGCGCTATATTGAACGCAGGCACCTCTACCGGTCCTGAACGCAAGACCTTCGATCAGCCGACAATCGTCCGCCCGATAGCGGCACCCACCCCAGGAGTTGAATGGACATCCGCAAGCTGCAACGCGCCATCGTCGACGGACTCGAAGACGTCAAAGCCCACAACATCGTCGTCTTCAACACCGAGCATCTCTCGCCTCTGTTCGAACGCGTGATCATCGCGTCGGGCACGAGCAACAGGCAGACGAAATCGCTGGCAGCCAGCGTGCGCGATGCGGTCAAGGGAATCGGCATGCCGGCGCCGCGGGTCGAGGGCGAAGCGAACGGCGAATGGATCATCGTCGACTGCGGCGCCGCGGTCGTGCACGTGATGCAGCCGTCGTTCCGCGACTACTACCACCTCGAGGAGCTGTGGGGCGAAAAGCCGGTCAAGATGAAGCTCGGCGCGGCGCCGGTGGGCCTCGCGAAGGCGGCCGCGCCGCGCGGCGAATCGACACAGCGGTCGGCGGCCGAAGCGAGCGCGGCGCGGAGCGCCCCGAGCGAAGCCAGGCCGGCGGGGAAGGTGCGGGCCAGGACTCCGTCGGTCGGCACTGCGCCCGCCAAGAAGGTGCCGGCGCGCAGCGTGCCTTCCAAGAAGTCGTCGGCCGGCGCGGCGTCGGCAAAGCCGTCGCGGGTTGCGCCGGGCAAACGCGCGGCGCTCGGCCCGGCTGCGAAGAAGGCCCTGTCGGGTGGAGCACCGGCGAAGAGGGCAATGTCGACCGTGCCGTCCCGACGTGCCGGGCCGCCGCGCGCCGCCAGCGCCGCCGAGCGCGGCGTGACCCGCACCGTCGGCGTCAAGAGCACTGCCGCGAAGAAGACCGGCGCGGCACCGCGGCCGCG
>JBDTXV010000276.1:0-4216 GCA_040006015.1 Caldimonas sp. | reverse complement strand
TCCTGCTGGATCTTCTTGCGCTTGTCGCGCTGCAGGCCGGCGAGGAAATCGGCGAAATCGAGATACGGCTCGGGCGTGCGGTTGCTCCAATGAAACTGGACCGTGCTGCGCATCATCCAGCCGCTCGCGCGTGCGGCCTTCTGGTCGTCTTCGTCGAGGAAGAGCAGATGCGCAGACGAAAGCCGGGCATCCTGCGCGAACTGCCGGATCGCCTGCAGCAGCAGGCTGCGATCGGCGTCGTTGCGCGCCAGCAGACGCGAGCCCGGCACCGGCGTGAATGGGACGGCGTCGAGGAGCTTCGGGTAGTAGCGCAGGCCGTGGCGCTCGTAGGCGTCGGCCCAGGCCCAGTCGAATACATACTCGCCGTAGGAGTGCGCCTTCAGATAGAGCGGGCAGGCCGCGACCAGCGCACCGTCGCATGTCGCGACGAGGAACTGCGGCTGCCAGCCGGTCGCCTCGTTCGCGCTCTCCGACGCGTGTAGCGCGCGCAGGTATTCGAGACGCATGAACGGCGTCGCCGACGGCTGGGCTTCGAGCAGCGCGTTCCACGCTTCGAGGTCGATCGACGCCGGATCATCGACAACCCGGATCGTGTAGTCGAGATCTGGCGGGGCTGTCGTTGCGTCCTGGGAAGAAGGTTTTCGCATCTGCGAGATTGGAAGGTTTGCGCGCCGGGCGCCCGGCGCCGATGGTAGGCCGAAGTCGGGCGGCCTTTAGACTAGCGCTGTCCAAACCCCTGCGGGACCGGCCATGAAACAGATCACCGCCATCGTCAAACCGTTCAAGCTCGAAGAAGTGCGCGAGGCGCTCGCGGAAGTCGGCGTCACCGGGCTGACCGTCACCGAGGTCAAGGGCTTCGGGCGCCAGAAGGGCCATACCGAGCTGTATCGCGGCGCCGAATACGTCGTCGACTTCCTGCCGAAGGTCAAGGTCGAAGTCGTCGTCAAGGACGGCGAGGCCGAGCGCTGCATCGAGGCGATCGTCAAGGCCGCGAAGACCGGCAAGATCGGCGACGGCAAGATCTTCGTGACTGCGATCGAGAACGTCGTGCGCATACGCACCGGCGAAACCAACGAGGACGCCGTCTAGGTTGCGGCTGGGCGAGGGTCAGGCCGCCTTCGGCGGCCGATACGGAGACAGTCGCGTGCGGCAGAGCGCGTCGTGCCAGAACTGGCGCTGCGGATGCAGCAGGGCCGAAAGCGCGTAGATCGCGATCCAGGCCGCGACCCCGCCGAGGCTCTGCCATGGCGTCCAGCCGAGCAGCGACGCGACCAGCGCTGCCGGCGCGATCCAGACCCAGCAGGCGAGATAGCGCAGCAACGCGTGCCCCTGGCCCGGCAACACGCCGGTGCGCGTTTCGACGCGGATGTGCCACGTCTGCATCGGCAGCGTCTGGCCGCGCGTCGACCAGAACCAGACGAAATAGATGCCGTAGACGACGAACGCGAAGACGCGCAGCGCCGCATCGCTTTGCCACGGATGCCGGTGGCTGGTCTGCGCGACGAAGATCGCGCCGACCAGTCCCGGGATCAGGCCGATGCCGAACAGGATCATCGCTTCGTAGACGAAGCACGCCATGCGGCGTCGCAGACTCGGGGCCAAGGTCGCGTGCCGGGCGCGCGCGTCAGCGTCGCGCCGCCGGTTCGCTGGCTGCGGCCGGGCGGATTGCCGCCCCTTGCGGGCCGCGCTGCGGCAGCAAGGTCGACTTGTTGACGAATTCCGGCGTCGCGGCGATTTTCGGCAGCCCGGTATGCTGATGCGGCGGTGGCGCCGGTCGCCGCGTGATCAGCGTCGTCGTCGCGCCAGGGGCTGCCTGCATCACGGTCGGCCCGATCGGACGCGGCGGCGCTGCATAGGCCGGATTCGGCACGATGTTCGACTTCGCCTGCGGCCCGTCGCGGCCGCTGCGGTCGAGACGGTCGGCGCGGCCGGCGGTCGCGGTGTCGACGCGACCGTTCGCAGGAACCGGCGTGCGCGCGGCTGCGGCACGGGCGGCGAGCTCGTTCTTCTGTTCGGGCGGAAGGGCCTGGTACGCCGCCCAGCGCGAGCGGCGATCGGACGGGGGAACCTGCTTGGCTTCCTGGTAGCGCAGCCGGGCCTGCCCGCGTTCGGCCGGCGTCAACCGGGCCCAGTCGGTCATGCGCTCCTGGATGCGCGTTCGTTCGCTAGCCGGCAGATTCGGCATCCGGGCAGCCAGTTCGATCCATTTCTCCCGGCTCGGCGCGTCCAGGTTCGGCCATTCCTGCTGCAGCGGTTTCAGCGCCTCGCGCTGGGCCGGTTTCAGCTTCTGCCAGCGCAGGCTCTCATCCGTCGAGACCGCGAGACGCGGCGGGCTTGCCGGGCTGCGCACTTGCGCGGACGGAGCCGGGGAGGTCCCTTGAGCCGCCGCCGGCACGATGCCGAGGCTCGTGCCAATCGACAGCGCCAGCGTGGCCGCGAGCAGCGCGAATCCGGCGCCGGTGCTCGCGGCGCGAACGCGGCGAAGCACTTCGTTCGGCCGGTTGGTCGTCATGGACGGCCAGTTCACTCGTGCGGCGGCGTCTTCAGGAATTCGACGAAGCCCGCATCGCGGTACGCGGTCGGAGGCAGGTCGTCGGCGAGCAGCGCGGCATCGACTTCCGCGGCGACCGAGATCTGCGCCGTGGCCTGCAGCCGCTGGATCAGCACGAGCCCGCAGACCAACGCCAGCAGCGGCAGCACCGAAGCGAGCTTGACCCACCAGCCGCCGCCGAGCATGGCGGCACCCGCGGAGGTGACGCCGACCTGTGCCGGAGAGCGAGCCAGCCGGGCGCGCGCGAGCGCGCTCTCGCGCGCGAAACGGAGCCGCTCGGCGACGTCGCCGCCGACCTGCGCGGCCTCGTCGTTCAGGCGCATCACGATCCGCCGCGCGAACCGCGCCTGCATCGCGTCGCGGGCCGCAATCAGCGAAGATGGATCGAGCTGGTTCATGGTGCAATTCCCTTCGCCTTGAGAGCTTTGGCCAAAGCATGCACTGCCCGCGAGCAGTGCGTCTTGACGCTCCCCTCCGAGCAGCCCATGGAGGCGGCCGTTTCGGCGACATCTAGTTCCTCCCAGTAACGCAGCAGGAACGCTTCACGTTGACGGCCCGGAAGTTGAGCGACTTCAGCCTCGATCGCGAGCAAGATCTGCGCCCGTGAGACCGAATCGGAGGCGCTCTCCGAGGCGAGCGAACCGCCCAGGATCTCGAGAGTTTCGAGGATGTCGAAGTCGCCGTCGCCGTCGGCGCTGTCGAAATCCGAGAAATTCTTGACGACTGCGTTGCGAACCTTCTGGCGCCGGAACCAGTCCATCGTCGCGTTCGACAGGATGCGCTGGAACAGCAGCGGCAACTCGGCGGCCGGGCGGTCGAAGTACTTTTCCGACAGCCTGATCATCGTGTCCTGAACGATGTCGAGCGCTGCGTCTTCGTCGCGAACGGCGTAGACCGCGCGCTTGAAAGCACGCTTTTCAACGCTCTTGAGGAAGTCGGAGAGTTCTTTGTCGGATGCCAATGGGAGGGGCGTCAGGTCGCGGCCCGATCGGGCGGGCGCGATTATCTCATCGCCTCCCGATGCATCGGCGCGCCGCAGGAGACGCCGCGCGCCGGTGACATAATTCGCGATTGCACGACAGCTTGATCGCAAAGTTGACGCCCGAACCGCGGCGTCCGGTTTTTGATCTCAGACGCGCCGCACCCGGCCCACAAGGACGAGGAAAGGCGCACCGATGGTTTTTCGTCAGAGAAATTCACAGAGGTTCGATATGGAATCCACCGCAGAGCTGAAGCGCAACGCTTCGCCGCAGGCGCGGCCCGCGCCCGCCGATCCCAACGGTTCCGAAATCCTGGTCCGCTGCTTGCAGGCCGAAGGGGTCAAGTTCCTCTGGGGCTATCCGGGCGGCGCGGTCCTCTACATCTACGACGCGCTCTACAAGCAGGACAAGATCCAGCACGTGCTGGTGCGGCACGAGCAGGCCGCGGTGCATGCGGCCGACGGCTATGCGCGCGCGACCGGCGAGGTCGGCGTCGCCCTCGTGACGTCGGGGCCCGGCGTCACGAATGCGGTGACCGGCATCGCGACCGCGTACATGGACTCGATCCCGATGGTGATCGTCACCGGCCAGGTGCCGACGCCGGCGATCGGCCTCGACGCGTTCCAGGAATGCGACACCGTCGGCATCACGCGCCCGATCGTCAAGCACAACTTCCTCGTCAAGG
>JBDTXV010000275.1:0-4217 GCA_040006015.1 Caldimonas sp. | reverse complement strand
CGCCGGGCGCCGCGACCGGTCCGGGCCGCATCTATGCGCGCCTGTCGCGTCTCAGTCTGCCGAAGAGCGACGTCGATCAGGTCGAGACCTTGCTCGACGAGCAATCGGCGACCGCGGTGCCGGGTCTCGACATCGTCGTCGACGATTTCGAATTGCGCGGGCGCCGCCTCGGCCGGGTCGAGATCGAAGCGGCGAACCGGACCCGACGCGAGCCGGGCCGCGAGCCGGTGCGCGAGTGGCGTCTCGCCAAATTCAACATCACGGTGCCGGAGGCGCAGCTGGTCGCGTCGGGCGTCTGGGCCGCGAGCGGCAATCCGTCGGGTGCGACGGTTTCCGCTCCGCGGCGCGCGTCGATGGACTTCCGTCTCGTCGTCACCGACAGCGGCGCGCTGCTCGAGCGCCTCGGTGCCGGCAAGGCGATCCGCGGCGGCACCGGCGAGCTTTCCGGTGCGGTGTCGTGGCTCGGCTCGCCGCTGACGCCGGACTATCCGAGCCTGGCCGGGCAGATCAACGTCGCGATCGATTCGGGCCAATTCCTGAAGGCCGAGCCCGGCGCCGCGCGGCTGCTCAGCGTGCTGAGCCTGCAATCGTTGCCGCGCCGGCTCTCGTTCGACTTTCGCGACCTGTTCGAGCAGGGCTTCTCGTTCGACAACGTGACCGGCGACGTGACGATCGGCGAAGGCCTCGCCCGTACCAACAACCTGCGCATGCGCGGGCCGGCTGCGGTCGTGCTGATGGAAGGCAATGCCGACATCGCGCACGAGACCGAAGACCTGCGCGTGGTCGTCGTCCCGGAGATCAATGCCGGCACCGCATCGCTCGCCTACGCGATCATCAATCCCGCCGTCGGCCTCGGCACCTTCCTCGCGCAATACTTCCTGCGCAAGCCGCTGATCGAGGCCGGCACGCGCGAGTTCCACGTCAGCGGACCGTGGGACGATCCGAAGGTCGAGAGAGTCGAGCGCAAGCGCGCACAGAGCGTATCGGCCGCCGACCCGCCGGCGCCGGCCGCGTCGTCGCCGAACCAGTGAGAACCGCATGAAGATCGCTGCATTGCAAATGGTTTCCGGGCCGAGCGTCGAGCGCAATCTCGACAGCGCGCGCCGGCTGATCGACGAGGCCGCCGCGGCCGGCGCGGGCATCGTCGCGCTGCCGGAGTACTTCTGCTTCATGGGCCGCGCGGACCGCGACAAGATCGCGATCGCCGAAGCGCCCGGCGAAGGTCCGGTCCAGCGCGCGCTCGCCGACGCGGCGCGCGCGCACCGCGTCTGGGTCATCGGCGGCACCTTGCCGCTGCAAAGCCGCGAGCCCGAGCGGGTGTTGAACGCGAACTGCGTCTACGCGCCCGACGGCAGCCTCGCCGCGCGCTACGACAAGATGCATCTGTTCCGTTACGACAACGGGCGTGAGCGCTACGACGAAGGACGCGTGCTGCGCGCCGGCACCGAGACCGTCGCGTTCGATGCCGGCGGCGTGCGCGTCGGCTTGAGCGTCTGCTACGACCTGCGTTTCCCAGAGCTGTACCGCGCGTTGATGCATCCGGCCTGCGATCTTCTGTCGGTGCCGTCGGCGTTCACGTACACGACCGGCGCGGCGCACTGGGAGCTGCTGCTGCGCGCGCGCGCGGTCGAGAACCAGTGCTACGTGCTCGCGCCGGCGCAAGGGGGAGTGCACGAGAACGGTCGGCGCACGTATGGCCACAGCATGGTCGTCGATCCGTGGGGCGAGGTCGTCGGCGTGCTGCCCGAAGGCGAAGGTGTCGTGATTGCCGAGCTCGACCACGAGCGGATCGCAGCGGTTCGGCGCCAGCTGCCGGCGCTCGAGCACCGGCGCGAAATGCGGGCCGGCTGAGCATCGTCGGAGCGGCTCGAGTCGAACGCGGCCCGCTTCGGCGTTGCAGCGGCGGTCGAAGTCCGCCCCGTGATCGAGCGCCGGCGTGCGCGCGTCAGTTCGCCGGCACGATCCGGCCGTCGGTCACGTAGCGCGTGTACTCGCCGAGCGGCAGCGCGGTCGAGCCGTGCGTATCGCCGTCGGTCCACGAGATCGTGACGTCGAGGTTCGTGACCGTGATCTCGCACGGTCCGGGACGGATGACGATTTCCGCGCCGTCGCCTTCCCGATAGGTCACGCGCCCGACGATGCGGCCCTGCTTGGTCGACATGGTTTTCAGCTCCTTCGATGAGCCGCAGTCTGCACCATCGGCACGCGGTCGCACGGCCGATGACCTGCGGCACCGACCGGGGATCGGCGCGGTCCGACCTAGCGCACGAGGATCTGCCACGCGAACGTGGCCTGCGCGACGAAGCCGACCACGAACGCGAGCGTCCGCAGCCACGGCACCGCGAACGTGTAGGCCAGGACATGAACGACGCGGGCCCAGAAATAGAGCATCGCCGCGGTCGCGGTCGCGACATTGACGACGCCGGCGGCGTGCGCGACCAGCACCAACGCCGCGAAGATGACGAGGTTCTCGACCGCGTTCTCATGCGCGCGCATCAGGCGCCGAGCCCACGGCGACTGCGGCTTCGGGTTCGTCGGGTAGCCGACCGCATCGATCAGACCGCCGGTCGCGATCCGGTCGAGGATGTAGGGGATCCACAGCACGCCGGTCAACACGGTCACCCAGGTCAGGTACAGCAGCTCGGTCTTCATCGTCGCCTCTATCGTTTCGTTCTGTCGTTCGTTCCGTTGTCGGCCGCTCGGTGTCGGCAATCCGCATTGCCTCGGCGGCGATCGATTCTGCCGAACTTCAGCGCGAACGCAATCGGGGCTCGGCGCGCCGCGGCCGCGCACGAGCCGGCAGCTGGCCGAGCCTGGTAGGCCATCGTGCCGCTCGGCAGCCACGGCGCCGCGTCCTTGCCGAGCAGCGCGGCGACGTGGTCCTGCATCGCGCTGGCTCGGGTCTTCACCTACTGGTCGACGCCGACCGGCGCCGCGCTCATCGCGGCCTCGCTATTGCGGCGTGCGGCCGTAGCGGATCGACTGGACCACGCCGGAGCGGAAACGCACCGTCGCGACGAGGTTGCCGGGGCCGCGGTCGTAGACCCATTCGTCGACGACGAGGCACGGCACGAAGGCGCTCGCAAACGGCTCGGGCACCGGCTGCAGCGTCGACTGGTAGAAGACCGGCGCGCAGTACGCGTCCTTCAGCAGCGGCTCGCCGCACTTGTAGAGCACCGAGAGGCGCGAATCGCCGACTTCGGTGCTGCTGCCGTTGCAGCGCAGCGACTCGGCATGCGCCGGGATTCCGAGCGTCGCGAGCAGCAACGCGAGGCCGGCGCGGGTTCTCCTATCCGAACGTCGTGTCGCTGCGCGCATGGCTGCCCGAAAGATAAAGCCGCAGCATCGGCCGCGTGCCGTCGTGCTCCCAGACGCGAGCCTCGATGCCGAATTGCCGGCCGCCGACGCGGACGACATCGCCGGTCGCCGGCGCGATCGAGTGCCCGGTCCAGAACTGCGGCACCTCGATCTTCGAGAGACGGATCCAGGCCTGGTCTTCGGTGGTGAACACCAGCACGATTTGGATCTCTTGCTCGCTCATGGGGGTGTGCTTGCGCGCCGTTGCAACGTCGAAGCGGAAGCGTACCGCAGTACGGCCCGCGCCGTCGCGCTCGGGTCCGGGCCTCAGGTCAGCTCGGCGTTGATCGCTTCCAGCGCGGCAGCGCCGGGGCAGAGCTCGGCGACGCCGAGCCGGTTCAACGGCATTTCGACGGTCTTAAGGTGCTCGTGCAGATCGTCGGTCGCCGCGTTGACGTACAGCAGCCCGGTCAGGATCTCGCCGCGCGCTTCGTGCGCGGCGATGTGGCTCATCGCCGCGAGGCGGTCGCCTGGATCGTAGCCTTCGGCGAGCTTGCGCAGGCGCAGCACGCTGCCGTCGTGCTGCGTCACTTCGATCACTTCGCCGGGCGCGTACATCGCGCTGATCGCGTCGCGGCGCGGCATGAAGTCGAGCCGGTTCACCGCTTCGTTGTGGGCGCGGACGTAGTCGTAGCTCTTGGTGCTGCCGGCGTGGTTGTTGAACGCCACGCACGGGCTGATCACGTCGATCAGCGCGGCGCCGCGATGGCTCAGCGCGCCCTTGATCAGCGGCACGAGCTGCTCCTTGTCGCCCGAGAAGCTGCGGCCGACATAGCTCGCGCCGAGCTGCAGCGCGAGCGCGACCAGATCGATCGCGGTGTCGCTGTTGATCGCGCCCTTCTTGCTCTTGCTGCCCTGGT
>JBDTXV010000274.1:0-4218 GCA_040006015.1 Caldimonas sp. | reverse complement strand
ACGAGCGCATCGCCGGCACCAACGTGCTGCGCGATTTCGTCGAGCTGCCGTCGCAACTGTTCGAGCACTGGCTCGCGGAGCCGGAGGTGCTGAAGCGCCATGCGCGCCACTACGTGACGAACGAGCCTATCCCGGACGCGCTGGTCGCGCGGCTCCATGCCGCACGCTTTTTCAACCAGGGCTACGACACGGTGCGCTACACCGCTTCCGCGCTCGTCGACATCGCGGTGCATGCGCTCGCGGCGGTCGACGATCTCGACATCGGCGCGTTCGAGCGCGCCGAGCTCGAGAAGATCGGCATGCCGGCCGGCGTCGGAATGAATCACCGCCTGCCGCATTTCCAGCATCTCTTCTCCGGCCACTGGTACGCCGCCGGCTACTACGTCTATCTGTGGGCCGAGGTGCTCGACGCCGACGGCTACGAGGCCTTCACCGAAGCCGGCGATCCGTTCGATCCGGAAGTCGCCGCGCGGCTGCGCCGCTTCATCTATGCGTCGGGCGATTCGCTCGAGCCGTCCGAGGCCTTCCGTGCGTTTCGCGGCCGCAGCGCGCGGCTCGAACCGATGCTGCGCCAGCGCGGGCTGCTCGAGGAAGGCGTCTGAAGCGATCCGGGCCGTCGCCGTCCGGGCGACGGCGGGCGCTCAGGTGACGGTGCCCGCCGGGAACCGGCGTTCGAGCGCCGACAGAAAGGTCTTGAAGTCGATCGGTTTGGTCCAGTAGTCGGCGAAGCCCGCGGCGAGGCCGCGCGCGATGTCTTCGGGCATCGCGTTCGCCGATAGCGCGACGCACGGCGTCGCCGCGGTCTGCGGCTGCGCGCGCAGACGGCGCAGCACTTCGAAGCCGTCGAAATCGGGCAGCTGCAGATCGACAAGGATCAGGTCGGGCTGCAGCGCGGTCGCCCGCGCGACGCCGGCGGCGCCGGTCGAAGCGGACTCGATCTTCAGCCCCGACAGACTGCGCACCAGTTCCTCGACCAGCAGCACGTTGACGTGGTTGTCCTCGATGTAGAGCAGCTGGCCGTCGCGCTCGCCGAGCACGGCCTCGGCGACATGCGGTTCGACCGTGGCCGGGCGCTCGACCGGCACTGCGCCGGGATCGCCGGCCGGCAACGTGACGACGAACCGGGTGCCCTTGCCGGGGCGGCTCGAGACGTCGATCGCGCCGGACATCCCTTCGACGAGCGCCTTCACGATCGTCAGGCCGATGCCGGTGCCGTCGATCCCTTCGCGTTCGATGCCGAGGCGATTGAACGGCTCGAACAGATGCGCGAGCTGGTCGCGCGTCAGGCCGCGTCCGGTGTCGCGGACCGTCAGCGAGACCCGTTCGGGCTCGGCGCGCGTCTCGATCACGACCTCGCCGCCGCGCCGGTTGTACTTGATCGCGTTCGAGAACAGATTGATCAGGATCTGGCGCATCCGCGTCGGGTCGGCGAGCGCGACCGCTGCGCCGCTCGCGTTGCGCAGCGTCACGCCGTGCTGCTGGGCGAGCGGCTCGACCAGCGGCAGCGTCTGTGCGACGAGTCTGCCGAGGTCGAGCGGCTGCGCCTGCAGGCGCAGCTCGCCGGACTCGAGGCTCGACAGGTCGAGCACGTCGTTGATCAGCGCGAGCAGATGCTCGCCGGCCGAGCGGATGTGGCCGAGCTTCGCGACCTGGCCGATCGACGCGGCCCGGCTCGCTTCGATCTGCAGCAGTTGCGTGAAGCCGAGCACCGCGTTCAGCGGCGTGCGCAGCTCGTGGCTCATCCGCGAAAGGAATTGCGACTTGGCCTGGATTTCGCGCTCGGCGAGCGCCGCCTGCTGGCGCGCGATGTCGGCGTTCTTGCCTTCGGTGATGTCCCAGTTGACGCCGACGCGGCGCAGCGCGACGCCGCGTTCGTCGCGCAGCACCGTCGAGCGCGACGCGAGCCAGCGGAACGAGCCGTCGGGCAGGCGCACGCGGAACTCGTACGCGCCCGGAAGCCCGCCGCGGATCCCATTCGGCCGCGCATCGAGCAGCCGGTGCACGTCGTCCGGATGAACCAGCGCGAGCCGTTCGGCGCGGTTCAGCGCGGTGTCCGACGGCGGCAGGGCGCGCAGGTGGAACATCTGCTCGTCCCAGCGCTCGGGGCCGCCGTCGAGATCGGCCTCCCAGGTGCCGATGCCGGCGTGGCGCGTGATCAGGGCCGCGCGTTCGCTCGCCTGGCGCAGCGCGGCGAGCGCCGCGTGATGCTCGGTGACGTCGAGCGCGACGCCGAGAAAGGCGAGCGGCTCGCTCGCCGGGCCGCGCTGCACGGCGCGGCGCATCAGCACGTGGCGCCAGCCGCCGTCGGCGCGGCGATAGCGCGCCTCGAGGTCGGTCGGCGAGTCGGCGGCGAGAGCTCGTTCGGCCGACGCGACGACGCGGGCGCGATCTTCCGGATGCACGCAGGCGAGCATCTCGTCGGCCGGGACGCCGCCGGCGCGCGGTGCGATGTCGAACAGCGCGAGGCCGCGTTCGTTGTAGTGGATGCAATGCGTCTTCAGATCGTGGCGCCAGATCGCGATGCGGCCGAGCTCGACCGCGAGCTCGAGCTGCGCATTCGCTTCGCCGAGCGCGCGCGCCGAGTTGTAGACGACGGTGTCGTCGACCATGATGCCGATCGCGCGCGACGGCTTGCCGTCGGGCCCGCTCTTGACCTCCCACTGCGAATGGATCCAGCGCGTCGTGCCGTCGGGCCGGAGCACGCGATAGCGCTGCGAATAGCGCCCCGTCGCGTGGGTCGTCTCGACGTAGCTCATCAGTGTGCGGTCGTCGGGATGGATGTGCTGGATCGCCTCCTTGTAGTTCGGCGTGCCGCCGCGCGGATCGAGTCCCCAGAAGCCGAAGATGTGCCGGTCCCAATGGCCTTCTCCCGACGGAATCACGCGTTCCCAGACGCCGAGCCGGCCGAACTCCTGCGCCATGTCGAGCAGCTCGGTCTGGCGCTGCGCCTGCAGCACGAGCTTGCGCGTCGACGTCGTGTCCTGCAGTGTCCAGAGAATCTGCCCCGCGGCCGTCGTCGCGCGCGCCTGCATCGAGAGGTTGCCGCCGCCGGCGCTGCGCAGATCGAGCGACGTGTCCGGGAGTGCGCCGTCGGCGAGCGCGCGCGCCAGCGCCGCGCGCGAGTCCGCGTACGCCGGGTCGGTCGGCGCAAGCGCGAGCAGATTCGATCCGGTTCCGGGAGCGAGACCGGTCGCCGCGACGAAGCGGCCGTTGGCCCAGGCGACCGCGCCGTCAGGGTCGGTCAGCGCGAGCAGGTCGTTGCTCTGTTCCAGCCACGTCGTCAGCAACGCGGTCCCGAACGGGACGGCAGACTGCTCGCTCATTCGTGCACCGTCAATCCTCCGCGACCTCGAGCACCAGCTTGCCGAAGTTCTCGCCGTTGAAGAGCTTCAGCAGCGCCTCGGGGAAGTTCTCGAGACCGCGGACGCTGTCCTCGCGGCTCTTGATGCGGCCGTCCTTCAGATAGCCGGCGAGCTCGGCGACCGCGGCCGGGAAGCGCGGGACATAGTCGAACACGACCATCCCTTCCATGCGCGCGCGGTTGACGAGCAGCGACAGGTAGTTGGCCGGACCCTTCACCGCGGTCGTCGCGTTGTACTGGCTGATCGCACCGCAGATCACGATGCGCGCCTTCAGCGCGAGGCGGGTCAGCACCGCATCGAGGATCTCGCCGCCGACGTTGTCGAAATAGACGTCGACGCCTTTCGGACAATGTGCCTTCAAGCCGTCCTTGACGCTGCCGGCCTTGTAGTCGATGCAGGCGTCGAAGCCGAGCTCGCGCACGACCCATTCGCACTTCGCGCTGCCGCCGGCGATGCCGACCGCGCGGCAGCCCTTGATCTTCGCGAGCTGTCCGACGGTCTGGCCGACCGCGCCGGCCGCGCCGGAGACGACGACGGTCTCGCCGGGTTTCGGCTGGCCGATATCGAGCAGGCCGAAGTAAGCCGTCATCCCCGGCATGCCGAGCACGTTGAGCCATTGGCCGAGGCTGCCGGCGCGCGGATCGATCCGGAAAATGCCGCTCGATGCGATACGCGCCTGCGGAATCAGGCAGTATTCCTGCACGCCGAGCGACGCGCTGACCTTGTCGCCGACCGCGTAGTCGGGATTCTTCGAGGCGACGACGACGCCGATGCCGCCGGCTCGCATCACGTCGCCGAGCCCGACCGGCGCGATGTAGCTCTTGCCTTCGTTCATCCAGCCGCGCATCGCCGGGTC
>JBDTXV010000273.1:0-4228 GCA_040006015.1 Caldimonas sp. | reverse complement strand
GATGCCGATCGCGAAGGCCCCGAGGTTGCGGGTCGCGATGCACATCAGCATTCCGAGGGCGCCCCACAGCGCCGCGCCGACGATCGCCCAGCGCTCGCCGTAACGGGTCGTGATCATCGAGGCCGGAATGTTGCTGAGCAGCGAGCCGATCCCGATCAGCGTGACGATCAGCGCGGCGATCGCGACCGAGCCGCCGAGCTCGCGTGCGCTGAGCGCGACCACCGGCAGGATCGCGCCCTCACCGAGCCCGAACAGCAGCGACGGCGCGAACGCCGCGACGGCAACATGGCGCAGGCTGAACGGTTCGGGCGTCAAAGGTTCCTTCGGCGGGATCGGCGTCGTCTGCGCTCCTTAACCGCGAATCTTCGGCACGGCGAGAGCGCCGCGGAATTCTGCTCTACGAGAGATTTCTTCGTGCGCCGCGCACTTCAGAACTCGTATTCGGCCTGGACCCGGAATGTCCGCCGCGCCGATGCATCGTTCAGCCCGAACAGCATCGCGGTATTCCATTTGATCGCCTTGCGCTCGCCGAGACCGACCCGTCCGAACAGCGCCGGCCCCGCGACATGCGATTGGCTCGAAGCCGGATCCCAGTCGTTCCACGGTCCGACCGTGCCGAAACCCTGAACGCCCGCTTCGAGCTCCGGTTTCCAGCGGTACTTCAGCTGCCATTGATAGCCGAGCTCCGCGGCCGACGCCGCGCTGCTGCGGACGTGCTTCTCGATCAGCAGGTTCAGGTTCGCCTGGACGCGGCTCGTCAGATCGGCCTGCAGCAGCGGACCCCATCGGTATTCGTAGCCTTCGGTGCGGTCTTGCGGACGCTCGATCTCGAACAGGAAGCCGATATCGACCGGGTACTTGCCGGTTTCGGTCAGCTGGAAGCGGTTCTCCCATTCCCACGCGTCGAATCGATGCGCGTCGCCGGGCTCCTTGTGCCACTTCGCATAGACCTCGGTGAACCACCAGTTCGTCGCGCCCCAGCCGAAGCCGATCGAGTCGGCGCTCGTGCGCGTGCCGTCGCGCGCTTTCGCGGTGCCGGCCTTGAAGTCGATTTCGCGTTCGCCCTCTTCGACGATCGGCGTCAGCAGGTAATCGGACGGCGCGGCCTGAGTTGCGCCGGGGATGGAAAACAAGTTCAGGGCAAGGGCGGCCAGCGCCCCCGCCTTCGAGGCGGTTCGCATATCGGAAATCCAGGATTGCGGAACGAAGGCGCGCGCTGGCGCCGGGGGACGGCCGGTCAGGCCGGGGATATTCGCCGCGGCGTCGGCGCGGCGCGAGAGCGCAGCACAAGTCGCGTGCCGACCGAGATCAGCGCGAGCACGGCGAGGTAGGAGACGAGTTGCGCACCGGCCGGCCGCGCGTCGTAGCCGACAAGCGCATGGAGCAGCGCACCCAGCGCCGAATCGGGCGCGAGCCACGCCGAGCTGTCCCAGAGCGGCACGCTCCAGCGCTCGACGAGCCCGGCCTGGATCAGCGCCTTCGCGAGCTGGCTCGCGATCGAAGCGGCGAGCAACGCGATCAGCACGTTGGTGGTCTGGAACAGGCGCTGCACCGGGATGCGGGCGAGCCCGCGATAGAGCAGCAAGCCGAGCAGCGCTCCGGCTCCGAGTCCGAGGACGCACGCGAGCAGCATCGACGCCGGCGCGAGACCGCCGCTCGATGTGATCGAGCCGGCAACGAACAACACCGTCTCGGCGCCTTCGCGCAGCACCGCGAGCGCGACCGCGATCAGCAGCGCCCACGGCTTGCGCCGGCCCTTGCCGACCGAAGCACCGAGCGTGCGCGCATTCGCGGCCATCTCGCGGCCGTGCGTCGAGACCCAGACGCAATGCCAGACCAGCATCACGACCGCGGTCGCAAGGATGCCGATGTTCAGCAGATCCTGGCCGATGCCGTCGTACCAGCCGCTGATGCGCTCGGCAGCCAATGCGAGCGCCACCGCGCCGGCAGCGCCGATCGCGACGCCGGCGCCGAGCCAGCGCGTGCGCCCCGGGAGCTGCTTCGTCGCGGCGGCGATGATGCCGACGAACAGCGCGGCCTCCAATGTTTCGCGGAAGACGATCAACGACGCGGCGAACATGGCTTCGTTCCGTTCACTCGGCGGCGATCACGCCTTGCGCGGTCGCCTGGTTGTATTCGCCGTAGAACGCGTAGCGGCCGGCCTTCAGCGGCCCGATGAAGACCGTCGCCTTCGCGCCGGCCGGGATCACCTTCTCGCGATTCAGCGCGTGGCTCTCGAATTCCTCGGGCGTGCTGTCCTGGTTGTGGATCACGAGCTTGATGCGCTGACCCGCCGGCACCTTCAGCTCGGCCGGCTCGAAGCGGTGGTTCTTGATGACGAGCAGTGCTTCGGGCTCGGCCGCTTGCAGCGGACCCGACAGCAGCGCGAGCAGCGCGGCCGCGACGAAAAAGGGTTTGTTCGAGAATGCACGCATCAGAGACGACCCGGTTGAAGGGGTCCCATCATAATGCGAGTAATTCTCATTTGCAACTGTGTGGATGACGAACCGGCGCCGGACGCCGCATCGGCCCCGGCGCGCGTCAGCTTGCGGGCGGCGTGTTTCGGCGGCGCTCACGTTCGAGGTCACGGCACCGACGCCGGCCGGCGCGGTGCGCGCGGATGAGCACGGCGACACCGGTTGCGGCGGTTCCGGCCGACGCGCTCCGCACGTTCACGACGCGCGCATTCGTCGCCGCCGGGATGCCGGCCGTCGATGCGGCGACCGTCGCGGCGCTGATGACCGAGGCCGATCTGCAGGGCTCGGACGGGCACGGCGTGATCCGGCTCGCGCCGTATCTGAAGCGCATCAAGGCCGGCGGCCTCAACCTGCGACCGGACATTCGCATCGCCGAGGAGCGCGCCGCGACCGCGCTGCTCGACGGCGACAACGCGATGGGTCACCTGGTGATGTCGAAGGCGGCGCAAATCGCCGCGGCGAAGGCGCGCGTCGCCGGGATCGGCTGGGTCGGCTCGCGACTCAGCAACCACGCCGGGCCGGCATCGCTGTACGCGCGCATGGCGTTGCCGCACGACATGATCGGGATCTACTTCGCGGTCGGCAACGCCAACCACCTGCCGCCGTGGGGCGGACTCGAGATGCTGTTGTCGACGAATCCGATTGCGGTCTCGGTGCCGGCCGGCGCCGAGACGCCGATCGTGCTCGACATGGCGACGACCGTTGCTGCGTACGGCAAGGTCAAGGCGAAGGCGCAGCGCGGCGAGCCGATGCCCGAAGGCTGGATGATCGACCGGCTCGGGCAGCCGCTGCTCGATCCGAAGCGCGCCGAAGACGGCTTCCTGCTGCCGATCGGCGGCTACAAGGGCTACGGTCTCGCGCTGATCTTCGGCCTGCTCGCCGGCACGCTGAACGGCGCCGCGATGGGACGCGACGTGATCGACTTCAACCATGACTTCGAATCGACGACCAACACCGGCCAGGCGATAGCGATGATCGACGTCGCGGCCTTCGGCGATGTCGCCGCGTTCAAGGATCGCGTCGACACCGTCGTGCGCGACCTGCGCTCGAGCGAACGCATGCCCGGGGTCGACCGCATCTGGTTGCCGGGCGAGCAGAGCGACGCGAAGCGCATCGCCTACGCGCGCGACGGCATCCCGATCGGCATGGCCTTGCGCCGGATGCTCGACGGCGTCGCCGCCGAGCTCGCGATCGCGCCGCTCGACTGAACCATCAACGAACCAAGGGTCCCGAATGACACGCCCGATGACACGACCGACCTGGATCGCGCTGCTCGGCGCCGCACTGCTCCTTCCGCTCGGCGCCGCAGCGGACGTGCCGTATCCGAACCGGCCGATCCGGATGATCGTCCCGCTCGCCGCCGGCAGCGCGGTCGACG
The DNA here is from genome assembly GCA_040006015.1 of Caldimonas sp. GTDB lineage: Bacteria > Pseudomonadota > Gammaproteobacteria > Burkholderiales > Burkholderiaceae_C > Schlegelella_A. The sequence continues at coordinate 373 of JBDTXV010000273.1, read as the reverse complement.
TCGCCGCGCGCATCGTCGCGCAGAAGATGGCCGCGACGATGGGCCAGTCGATCGTCGTGGAGAACCAGCCGGGTGCGTCGGGCCTCGTCGGCGCCGACCGCGTCGCGAAGGCCGCGCCCGACGGCTACACGATCGGCGGCTTCAACGACAGCATCATGACGATGGTGCCCGCTCTGCAGGCGAAGATGCCGTGGGACATCGTGCGCGACTTCGCGCCGGTCTCGCTGGTCGCGACGGTCGAATGGGGCCTCGTCGCGAACCCGGCGACGCCGTACCGCAACGCCGCCGCACTGATCGCCGCGGCGACTGCGGCGCCGGGCAAGATCGACTACGGCTCCGGCGGCATCGGCAGTCCGCAGCACATCGCGATGGC
>JBDTXV010000272.1:0-4236 GCA_040006015.1 Caldimonas sp. | reverse complement strand
TCGGCAGCGACGATGGCGCGTTCAGCGCGGTCGAGCGGCTGTTCCTGATCATCAACGGGCCGGCCAACGACGTGCCGGGTGAGATCAATCCGCAGCGTCAGGGCCTGTTCAGCGCGCTGCAAGGGCAGGGCGGCCCTCTCAACGTGCTGGGTGGCATACCGACGATCGCCACCGACTACAGCCCGCTGTGGGACATCAACGCCGGCGAATGGACGCAGAATGCCATCGACAACGACTACCGCTCGCGGGTGCGCGAGGAGTTCGAGATCCTGGGCATGGCGCGTGCTGGCCACCTGACCGGGCCGGGCGGTGCACCATTCGGCTCGACCGGGCTGATCGTCAACTGTCCGATCGTGTTTCGTTTCCTGTGAGCAGTTCCCGTCCAGGCCACAGCGTGGCCAGGATTGGTCGCGACGCTTGTCGAGCTGGTGTGCAGGAAGCCGATGCGCACCGGCTTCGACGATCGCCGTCGCGCGAGCGCGGCGCGCGGGGCTCAGGCGGCGCCCATCGCAAGCGTCACGAGGGGTCCCAAGCTCGCCGGTGTGCTCGGCCGGCCGAGCGGGACCTCGCCTGGAGCAGCGTCGCGATCTGATCGCTGACTTGAAGGCTGCCGCCCGTCGAGATTCGGCGGGGTTCACGGGGCGCTTCAAGGAGCAACCATCGACTTCGCGAAGGGCGAAAACTCGTTGCACAGCAGAGTGCGATAGCGCTGCGCCTGCAGTTAGTGGTTCGTGAGCAGCAGCTCGCGGACCTGGAGCCCAAGGCTTGACGGGGTCATTGCCTTCGACGATACTAAACCTTATGGTTTACAAAGAAGAGGCGCATCTGGACCTCGTGTTCGCGGCGCTGTCGGATTCGACGCGCCGCGGCGTGCTGGCCCAACTGGACCGCGGCAGCTCGACGGTCACCGAGCTTGCGCAGCCGCATGCGATGTCGCTGCCCGGCTTCATGAAGCACCTGGCCGTGCTCGAGGCCGCCGGGTTGATCGCGCGCTCGAAGGCAGGCCGCGTCGTGAGCTGTGAGCTCGATGCTGCGCCGATGCGCCAGGCGGCGCTCTGGATCTCCCGATACGAGCGCTTCTGGAACGACCGCCTCGATGCGCTCGGACGCTATCTCTACCACCAGGAGGAACTGACGCCATGGAAAAAGCCCAGCACCAGGAGCCGGCCCAAGTCGGCATCAACCGCAGCTACCGCGCCGCGCCCGAAAAAGTCTGGCGCGCGTGGACCGAGCCGGAAGCGCTGAGCCAGTGGTTCGGCTCGGGCAAGCCCGGCTCGGTCACGACAGCCGAAATCGACCTGCGCGTCGGCGGTCGTTACCGCATCGCGTTCGACGCGCCCGACGGCGCCAGCCACGAAGTCTCCGGCGTCTATCAGGAGGTGGTGCCGCAGCGCCGACTGGTCTTCACCTGGGCCTGGAAGAGCACGCCCGAGCGGGTCTCGCGCGTCAGCATCGACCTGAAGCCGCGGGCCGACGGCAACGGCGAGAGCACCGAGCTGAGTTTCATGCACGACCGCTTCTTCGATGCCGCTGCCCGTACCAACCATCAAAGTGGCTGGCTGCCGATGTTCGACCAGCTCGGCGCGTTTCTCGACCTCGAACGCCAGGCGGCTTGAGATGAACTACCAGGGAAGCTGCCACTGCGGCCGCGTCAAGTTCGAAGCCGACGGCGACATCGCCTCGGCCACGTCCTGCAATTGCTCGATATGCCAGCGCAAGGGCTCGCTGCTGTGGTTCGTGCCGCGCAGCGCGATGCGCCTGCTGACGCCGGACGAAAACGCCGACACGTACGTGTTCAACAAGCACGCAATCAGGCACCGCTTCTGCCCCGCCTGCGGCATCCATCCCTACGGCGAAGGCACCGCGCCGTCGGGCGAGGCGATCGCGGCGATCAACATCCGCTGCATCGAAGGCATCGATTTGCAGGCGATCCCCGTCACGCACTTCGACGGCCGCTCGATCTGAAGCCGGAATCGGAGCCCCGCGAATACAGGCTGCCGCGCGCTGTGCTGCCGGTCCAGAATCGGTGACCTCCTGACCTGCCCGCGCGCGGCGACCAGCGCGCTCGTCTTCGACGCCTGGAGAAAGCCCATGTCCTGCTCGCGCTCGTCAGCACGCTTTGCGAGTCTCGCGGCCTCTCTGCGCATCGCGCTTGCGCTTGTCGCTTTGCTTACCGGATCGTCCGCGCAGGCCCAGCAGACGCCGCAGGCTCTGCTCGGCGTGTACTACGGCAACCAGGGCTGGGCGATGGACCGGGTGAAGGCGATGGAGGCCTGGCAGGGCAAGCGCCACGCGGTGCTGAACCTCTTCACCGACTGGTGCAACCGCACGAAGACGATGGACAACCTGTTCAAGCAGCAGTTGCCCGCGATCTGGGCCAATGGCAACGTGCCGGTCATCACCTGGGAGCCCTTCCTGTGCTCCTCCGCATCGACGCCGAGCGACGTGCTGGTCCGCGCCGCACGGGGCGATTACGACGCCTACCTGAACGCCTGGGCCCAGCGCCTGAAGGCGTTCGTCAGCGGCCCCGATGGCAGCTACGGAACTGCGGACGATCGCCGCGTCTACATCCGCCTCGCCCACGAGATGAACGGCAACTGGTATCCATGGAGCGCCGGCAGCGGCGGCAACACGCCCGGCCACTACATCGAGACATGGCGCAAGGTTCGAGCCCTCTTCGCATTCAACGGACTCGACTCGAGCACCGTGCAGTGGATCTGGGCCGTCAACAACGAGGACGTCGGCAGCGCGAGTGCCGAACAGTGCTATCCCGGCGATACCGATGTCGACTGGATCGCTATCGACGGCTACAACTGGGGCGCGAGCCAGAGCTGGTCGGCCTGGCGCACGCCGCAGGACGTGTTCGGTCCGATGGCCGCAAGGCTGCGCGCTCTTTCGCCTTATCGTCCGCTCGCGCTGACCGAGACCGCCTCGACCTCGTCGACGACCGGCGGCGTGAACGTCAGCGCCAAGTCGGACTGGATCACGCAGTTCTTCGGCTATGCGCTGACCCACAACGTGCGCATGCTGGTCTGGTTCAACGAGGACAAGGAAACCGACTGGGCCATCTTCGGCGGCTCGAACGGAACGGAAAGCTATCGCAGCGGCCGCACGACCTACAAGGCCTACACGACGTACCGCCAGGCGGTGCAGTCGAGCGCGCTGCTGCCGTCGAGTTCCGGCGAGCCTCGCCTGCTCAGCGATACGCTGTTCCAGGGCGCGTGGTGGGCGCCGTAGCCCTTCATCGAGGCTGAAGAGCCGGCACCGGCGCCGGCAAGGTCTTGCACTCCTCGAAGACGCGGATCGTGCAGCTCGCGCAGATCGATCGGTCGAGCCGCTCGAAGATCGTCGCAATCGCGACGCGCTTGGCCGGGAAGACGTGATCGGTGCCGAGCTCGCCGATGAAGCCGATGCGTTGCCAGAGCTCGAGCACCGGCGCGCGCGGCCGATGGAAATAGAGGTCGCCGCCTGACGCGCGGCGCGTCGTCAGCTCGGCGCGCCACAGGTCCGCGGCCGGCAGGTCGATGAAGTTCATGCTCTTGGCCATCACCAGCAGATGCTTCGGTGCGCCGGCCGGCGCGCGCAGGTCGCGCAGCTGTTCGCCGACGTGCGAGACCGCGCCGAAGTAGACCTCGCCCTCCATCCGGATCATCTTCAGCTGCGGACATTCGGGCAGCGGATCGGGCACGTCGGCGCGGACGACGAACGGCCGCGCCGGCTCGACGCTGTCGAAGCCCATCACGCGGATCGACGGCTTCGACGTGCGGTGCAGATACGTCACGAGCGACAGCACGGTGCCGAGCAGGATCGCGACCTCGAGGCGTATCGACACCGTCGCGATCGCGGTCGCCGCGGCGATCGCGAAGTCGCTCCGGCTCAAGGTCCACAGGCGGCGCCAGCCGACGAGATCGAACAGCGACCACGCCACCAGCAGGAGCAGCGCGGCGATCGCCGGCATCGGAATCAGCGCGAGCAGCGGCGCGGTCAGCGCGAGCAGCGCGAGCAGCCAGGCCGATGCGAACACCGCGGCGAGCGGCGTGCGTGCGCCGGCCTCGAGATTCGGCAGCGAGCGGTTCAACGAGCCGCACGACACGTACGACGAGAACAGGCCGCCGACGACGTTCGACAGGCCCTGGCCCCTGAACTCGCGGTTCGCATCGATCGCCTGGCCCGAGCGCGCGGCGACCGCCTTCGCGATCGAGATCGACTGGCCGAGCGCGACGATCGTCAGCGCGA
>JBDTXV010000271.1:0-4240 GCA_040006015.1 Caldimonas sp. | reverse complement strand
AGGCGGTCGTAGGGCGTGTTGAAGACGTGGTGCAGCGCGATCGTCAGCTCGACCGTACCGAGGTTCGACGACAGGTGGCCGCCGGTCTGCGCGACGCTCTGCACGATGAAGTCGCGCAGCTCGGCGGCGAGCTGCTTCAGCTCGGTGCGCGACAGCCGGCGCACGTCGGCCGGGCTCTGGATCGTCTCGAGCAGTGTGTGTTTCATCGTCATGGGCTCAGCTGTCGCGCTCGACGATGCGGTCGGCGAGCAGGCTCAGGCAGCTCGTGTCGTCGAGGCTGCTGCGCGCAAGCGCCGCCTGGGCCTTGTCGCGCAGCTCGCCGGCGTGGCGCCGCGCCGCGTCGAGCCCGAGCACCGTCACATAGGTCGGCTTTTTGTCGTTCAGGTCCTTGCCGGCGGTCTTGCCGAGCGTCGCCGACGCCTGCGTGACGTCGAGCATGTCGTCGACGACCTGGAACGCGAGCCCGATCGCATCGCCGTACTCGGCGAGCGCGCTCCACTGCAACGGCGTCGCCGCGCCGCAGGCCGCGCCCATCAGCACGCTCGCCTGCAGCAGCGCACCGGTCTTGCGGTGGTGCATGTCGCGCAGCGCGTGCTCGTCGAGCTGCAGGCCGATGCTCGCGAGATCGATCGCCTGGCCGCCGGCCATGCCGGCGTGTCCGGCCGAGCGCGCGAGCAGCCCACAGAGCCGCGCCTGCAGCGCCGGCGGCACGCCGGCATCGGGAGTCAGCACCTCGAACGCGAGCGCCTGCATCGAATCGCCGGCGAGCATCGCCTGCGCGTCGCCGAACTGCACGTGCGCCGTCGGCTTGCCGCGCCGCAGCACGTCGTTGTCCATGCACGGCATGTCGTCGTGGACCAGCGAATAGGCGTGGATCAGCTCGACCGCGCAGGCCGCCCGCAACGCCGCTTCGCGCAAGCCGCCGACCGCGCCGGCAGCGGCGAGCACGAGCAGCGGGCGCACGCGCTTGCCGCCGTCGAGCACGCCGTAGCGCATGACCTGACCGAGGCCGGCCGGCGTATCCGACGGCACCCAGGCATGCAGCGCGGATTCGACGGCATCGGCTTCGGCGGCGGCCCAGGAGTCGAACTCGGCAGGGGTCATGCCGGCGCCCAGGGCTTCAACTGCCCGTCCTCGAGGATCCGGACCTGCTGCTCGACCGCTTCGAGGCGCCCGCGGCAGAAGTCGAGCAGCTCGGCGCCGCGCCGGTAGCTCTCGAGCATCCGGTCGAGCGGCAACTGGCCCGCTTCCATCGAAGCGACCAGCGCGTCGAGCTCGGTCAACGCATCCTCGTAGCTCGCGGGAGGTGCCGTCGGCCGGGGAGGGGAAGTATTTTTTTCCATCGGAAAAAGCAAACCCCGATTGTAGTCAGCCGGGTCATGCCCCAGATTGGACCGGCATGCCGTCGCGGCAAAGGCGGAGTCGGGTCCGGAGGTCTTGGCGCGGCCTCGGATCGCAGGGGCACCAAGACCCCACGGCTACAATCCGCGGCCCCCGTCGGCTCGACCTGCTCCCGCGCGAACCGGGCGCCGTTTCGCCCGTCGTTTTATGGAGAAGCTGGGCCCATGTCCGACCTGCGCGTCACCCCATCGCAGCTGGAGCGCACCCGCTCGCAGCTTTCCGTCCGCAGCTATTTCGACCCCGACCTGTTCCAGCGCGAGATCGGCACGCTGTTCAAGCGGGGCCCGCGCTACGTCGGCCACGCGCTTTCGGTACCCGAGGTCGGCGACTACCACGCGCTGACGCACGAGGGCGAAGGCCGCGCGCTGGTGCGCACGCCGGGCGGCATCGAGCTGATCTCGAACGTCTGCCGGCACCGCCAGGCCGTGATGCTGCGCGGTCGCGGCAACACGCGCAGCTCGATCGTCTGTCCGCTGCACCGCTGGACCTACGACCTGAAGGGCGAGTTGATCGGCGCGCCGCACTTCACCGACGACCCTTGCCTGAGCCTGAACAACTATCCGGTGCAGACCTGGAACGGGATGGTGTTCGAGGCGCCGGCCGACGGCAGCGGCCGCGACGTCGCGCGCGATCTGGCCGGTCTCGGTCCGATCGCCGATCTCGATTTCACCGGCTACCAACTCGACCGCATCCAGCTGCACGAGTGCGACTACAACTGGAAGACCTTCATCGAGGTCTATCTCGAGGACTATCACGTCGGCCCGTTCCACCCCGGCCTCGGCCAGTTCGTGACCTGCGACGAGCTGCGCTGGGAGTTCGGCGCGCACCACTCGGTGCAGACCGTCGGCACGAAGAACGAGCTGGCGCGGCCCGGCACACCGGCCTATCGGGCCTGGCACGACGCGGTGCTGAAGTACCGCGACGGCGAGCTGCCGAAGCACGGCGCGATCTGGATGACCTACTACCCGGGCGTGATGGTCGAGTGGTATCCGCACGTGCTCGTCGTCTCGACCTTGCATCCGAAAGGGCCGCAGAAGACGCTGAACGTCGTCGAGTTCTACTACCCGGAAGAGATCGCCGCGTTCGAGCGCGAGTTCGTCGAGGCGGAGCAGGCCGCGTACTGGGAGACCTGCGCCGAAGACGACGAGATCGCGCTGCGCATGGATGCCGGCCGGCGCGCGCTGATGGAACGCGGCGACGACGAGACCGGTCCGTACCAGAGCCCGATGGAAGACGGCATGCAGCAGTTCCACGAGTGGTATTGCAACGCGATCGGCCCAGCTCGAAGCGAATGAACGGACGCGGCCGATGACCCCGCCGTACACGACGCTGATCGGCGCCGCGGACCTAGTGGCGCTGCAGTCCGGGGCCGCGCCGCCGGTCGTGATCGACGCGAGCTTCGATCTCGCCGACGTCGAGGCCGGGCGCCGCGCCGGCCAGCGCGGCCATCTGCCGGGCTCTGTCTATCTGCATCTCGACGAAAACCTTTCCGGCCCCAAGACCGGCGCGAACGGCCGCCATCCGCTGCCGGAGCGGCGCGCGTTCGCCGCCGTGCTCGGCCGCATTGGCGTGACGCCGCAGACCCAGGTCGTCGTGCTCGATGCGCAAGGCGGCGTCTATGCGGCGCGGCTCTGGTGGATGCTGCGCTGGATCGGCCATGCCGCGGTCGCGGTGCTCGACGGCGGCGTCGCCGCATGGCAGCGCACCGGCGGTGCATTGGTCGGCGCCGGGACGACGCCCGCTGCGGCCGCGCCGTATCCGGAACGCGCGCCGTTGACGACGCAGCTCGATGCCGCGGCGGTCGCGCACGGCATCGGCCGCCAGCGCGTGCTCGACGCGCGCGCGCCGGAGCGCTTTCGCGGCGAGGTCGAGCCGCTCGATGCGGTCGCCGGGCACATCCCGGGCGCACTGAATCGCTTCCATCGCTCCAACCTCGGTGCCGGCGGCCTGTTCAAACCGGCCGCGCAACTGCGCGCCGAATTCGAGACCTTGCTCGGCGACGGCGGCGCGGCCGCAATCGTCCATCAATGCGGCTCCGGCGTCACCGCGTGCCACAACCTGCTCGCGATGGAGCACGCCGGCCTCGCCGGCTCGGCGCTCTATCCGGGTTCGTGGAGCGAATGGTCGGCGGACCCGGCCCGGCCGGTCGCGCGCGGCTGAGCGCTTGACGCCGCGCTGGCCGCTGCGTACTTTTCGGAGGAGACTCGAACGCGCCGCCGTTTCGGCGGCCCTTTCGCGAGGAGACGGCCATGTTCAAGCGCATCCTGGTTCCGACCGATGGTTCCGACATCACGAAGAAGGCGATCGAGACCAGCATCGAGCTGGCCAAGTCGCTCGGCGCCGAGATCCACACGATCTGCGTCAAGGAACCGTTTCCGTACGGCGCGATTTCCGAAATGCAGCCGACGCCGCCGCAGGAATTCTTCGACGCGCAGGAGCGCATCGCGACCCGCCACGTCGCGAACGTCGCCGAGGCCTGCGCCGCGGCCGGCGTGCCGTGCCAGGCGCTCACCGTCGAAGGCCTGCACCCGTGGGAATCGATCATCGAGCACGCGAAGCGGATGAACTGCGACCTGCTCGTGATGGCCTCGCACGGCCGCCGCGGCGTCTCGGCGCTGCTGCTCGGCAGCGAGACGCAGAAGGTGCTGACGCACACGAAGATTCCGGTGCTCGTGGTTCGTTGAAGCCGGGTTTTCGCCCCCCGCGCGACGGTTATTGCGGTCGGCGGACCGCGTCGTTGCCGGGTCCCGCCCCAGCGGGCGGGTAGGCCGGCTGACCGCCGCGGTGCCGGGTTCCGCCCCGGCGGGCGGGTAACTTTCTTCTGCTGGCTCAGAAGAAA
>JBDTXV010000270.1:0-4244 GCA_040006015.1 Caldimonas sp. | reverse complement strand
CTGCGCGTGAGCGGCGCGCAACGCGGCGCCACCGACACGCGCGGCAAGGAGATCGACCACGGCTTCACCGAGCGCACGACCTTCGTCGTCGGGCGCGACGGCACCATCCTCGCGGCGGTGGGCGGCGTCTCGCCCGAAGCCAACGTCGCGCACGCGCTGGAGCTGGTTCGCAAGCTGTCGACGGCGGCCTAGTCGCCGCGCCCCGCGGCCCTTTCGGCGCGAGAGGGAAGCAGGCGACCAAGCGACGATCCGGCTACACCCAGCGCGCCGCCGACAGCTCGTCCTTGAGATAGGCGTAGTAGATGGGCGCTGCGATCAAGCCCGGCACGCCGAAGACGGCCTCCATGAGCAGCATGGCGAGCAAGAGCTCCCAGGCGCGCGCCTGGATCTGGGTTCCGACCAGCTTCGCATTGAGGAAGTATTCGAGCTTGTGAATGGCGATCAGGTAGATCAGGGAAGCGAGCGCGACGAAGGGCGAGACGCTCAGACTGATGACCACGACGACGACGTTCGAGATCAGGTTGCCGAGAACAGGCACCAGTCCGGCCACGAAGGTCACGGCGATCATCGTCTTGACCAGCGGCAGATGGATGCCGAGAAGCGGCAGGACGACCACCAGATAGAGCGCGGTCAGCGCCGCATTGACGGCAGCGATCCGGACCTGCGCAAAGACGACGCGGCGAAATGCCTCGCTGAACCGGGTGGCTCGATTGGCAAGCGCCTGCGCCAACGGCCGATAGTTCATCGGCGGATCCGCTTGCCGCAAGGCGATGAGCGCCCCGATCACCATGCCGATGACGACTCGCACCACGATCCTCGTGCCTTCCTGCCCGAAGGTTTGAACCGCGGTCAGGTGCTCTCTCAACCAGGCGACGATGCTGCCTTGCAGTCCATCCGCATCGGTAGGAAGCGAATGGACAACCCAGGCGGGCAGCAAGCCGCGCCAGCTCTGGAAGACGTCCACGGATTTCCTCAGCAACAAGACATACCCGCCCGTGTCGCTGCGAAAGAACAGCACGGCGGCGAAGATCGCCAGGCTGAGCAAGCCGACCACGACCGTCGCGAGAAAGGCCACGGCGAGGACTCTTGCCCTTCTCTCGCGCACGAGCGGAAGACGCATGGTCTGCACGTGCACGAGCTCGAAGACCAGCAGGCCCGCGAGCAGCGCGGGAAGAAGATCGAAGCGCAGCACCAGCCAGAGCAGCGCCGCGGACACCAACCACGCGCTGATCAGGTAGTCGCGCGCCGGTTCCTCGTTCGTGGGAGCCGCGATTTCGTTCATCAGGACTCTCCGGACTCTTTCCTACTTGCAAGCGCCTGCCACGAAAGGATGTTGACTTTGCGCGCTTCGGTGGTCCACTGAGGTACTGCGACCTGATGGTCCGGCATCCGCCTGCAACGAGATCGATCGGAAAGCGATATGACGAAGCTGCCCATCCTTGATTTCAAAGGCCTTCTGGTCGCAGTCAATCCCGACCATGTTCTCAAGATCGAGGAACGCGAATCGAAGGATGGCACGCCCCGGTGCATCATTCACTTCGTCGATCAATCGATGCTGACATGGGACGGCAAGCTGAGCGCGTTGTTGCCTCTGCTCATGTAGCGGCACCTACTGCGCCTCGATCCCCGCCTTCTTGACGATCTGCGCGTACTTGGCGAGCTCGGTCCGGAAGAACGGCATCGCCTTGTCGGCCGGCCCGACGTTGATCACGTTGCCCTGCCTGGCCATCGCCTCCTTGACCTCGGCGTCGCCGAACGCGGCCACCACCGCCGCATGGATGCGCTGCACCTCGGCCGGCGACAGGCCTTTCGGGCCGATCACTGCGAACCACGCCTCGACGACGTAGTTCGGCATTCCCTGCTCGGCGAAGGTCGGGATCTCGGGGGCCGCGCCCACGCGCTGCGCCGTCGCGACGCCGATCGCGCGCAGCGCGCCCGACTTCAGGTGGCCTTGCACGCTCGGCAGCGCCGCGGTCGCGAAATCGACCTGCCCGCCGATCAGGTCGGTCACCATCGGGCCGACGCCCTTGTAGGGAATGTGGCGCGCCTTCGCCTTGGCCTCGTCGAGGAACATCTCGCTGGCCAGGTGCAGGATCGTGCCATTGCCGCCCGAGGCGAATGTCATGTCGCCGTTGCGGCTCTTCAAGAGCGCGACGAACTCCTTCGCGTCCTTTGCCGGCACCTTCGGGTTGACGACCAGCACGACCGGCGTGTAGCCGACGACCGCGATCGGCGTGAAGTCGCCCGGCATGTCGAACGGCATGCTCTTCAGCACACTCGGGAAGATCACGACGTTGTTCGAGACGATGCCGAGCGTCAGGCCGTCGGGCGCGGCGCGCGTCAGCGTCTGCAGGCCGAGGATGCCGCCCGCGCCCGGCTGGTTGTCGACGATGACCGGATGGCCGAGGGCCTTGGCGAGCGCCTGTTGCGCGGCGCGCGTGATCGCGTCGACCCCCGAGCCGGTCGCGTTGGGCAGGACGAAGCGCACCGGCCGGTCGGATTGCGCGAATGCGGGCATGGCCAGGCTCGCCGCGAGGCTGGCCAGCACGCGACGGCGGGTCGGCGAGCTGAAGTCCATGGTCTGTCTCCTGGAGTTGGTGGGGAGGTTAGATCAGTTCACGAGAGCGCGCCCGAACGGAGCTCCTCGAACGAAGCCAGTCGCCCGGCGATCGCGCTCGCCGCCACGGTCGGCGGGCTGGCCAGCCAGACCTGCCCCGGCCCCGAGCGTCCCGGAAAGTTGCGGTTGATCGCGCTGACGGTCACCTGCCGGCTTTCGGTCGACGAGCCCGGGCCGCAGTTCGCGCAGGCACCGCACGAGGGCTGCAAGATGTGCGCGCCGACGCTTTCGAACGCCGCGAGGTAGCCGCGAGCGATGCAATAGTCGCGAACGGCCGTCGTGCCGAACTGCAGGTACAGCGTGACGCCGGCCGGCACGCGCAGGCCGCGCCCGGCCGCCCACGACAGCACCTCGTGGTAGCGGTCGAAGTCCTCGCGCTTGCCCGCCGTGCACGAGCCGCCGTAGGCGATGTCGACGCGAACGCGCTCGCCGAGATCGGCGAGGGCGACGCCGTTGCCGGGGTCGCCGGGGCGCGCCACCATCGGCGTGAGCGCGCTGCAATCGACGCGGATGACGTCGGCATGGCAAGCGCCGGGGTCGCTCTTCATCCACGGCTCGACCGCGAACGCGACGCCGCGACGCTCGCGCAGGAAGCGCACCGTCTCGTCGTCGGGCGCAACGATGCCCGTGAAGCCGCCGAGCTCGGCCGTCATGTTGGTGAGGGTCGCGCGCTCGTCGATCGCGAGCGAGCGAACGACAGTGCCGCAGAACTCGAACACTTTGCCGACGCCGGCGCCGGCGCGTATCGCCGGCAGGGCGAGCAGGTGAAGGACGACGTCCTTGGCGGTGAGCCCGGCGGGCAGGTGGCCCTCGAGCTCGATGCACAGGCTCTCGGGCACCGTGAGCCGCACGGCGCCGGTGACGAATGCGTTGGCCATGTCGGTGGTACCGACCCCGAAGGCGACGCAGCCGAGCGCGCCGCTGTGCGGCGTGTGCGAATCGGTGCCGACGACCAGCTGCCCGGGCAGGGCATAGTGCTCGGCCATCATCGCGTGCGAAATGCCGGCGACGTTGCTGCCGTCGTCCGCCGCAGCCTCGGCTTCGGTGAGGGTGCGGTGCGTGCGCAGATGGTGGCGCTCGACGAACGCCCGGTGCGCGCGACACATCGCGGCGACGTTCGGCACCAGGCCGCCGCGAACGTGCGCCGGGCTCTCGGCGACGTACGACGTGTGGTCCTCGAACGCGACGATGCGCGCCGGATCCTGCAAGGCGAGCGACGCGCCGAAGGTCGCGTCGAGCATGTGGGCGCACATGCCGGTGTAGTACTCGTGGATGAAGCGCCAGTCGGCGCGGACGAAAGCGCCCTCGCCGGGGCGCGGGTCGGCGGCCGTGAGCTCGGTCTCGAGCGCATGGCGCGCGACGATCTTCTCGAACAGCGTGCGCGGCGGCGCGGCGAGCGCTTCCGCGGCCGCCGGACGCACGTCGCGCATCCAGCGCTGGCCGAAGCGCAGAAGGCCGCCGCTCTTCAGGATCGCCGCGGCGAGCGCGTCGCGGCCCTGGACGAGCTCGTCGATGGCGATCGCCTCGCCCGCTTCGATGCGGTCGAGGAGGCCGAAGTCGGTCGAGGTGAAGAGGCCGATGTTGTCGGCGTTCTGCCGGTAGATGCGCTCGAAGCTCTCGGCGACGA
>JBDTXV010000269.1:0-4255 GCA_040006015.1 Caldimonas sp. | reverse complement strand
GCTGCTCTACCAACTGAGCTAACAACCCGGCAAGCCTTCAATTATATCCGGCCGGGTCTGCGCGCCTCCCACCACTGCCTGCAGCGATTCTATCGCGACGCTCGCGGCGACCATGCCGAAGGTCGCGGTCACGGCGACGCTCGAACCGTAGCCGTGACAGTTCAGGCTGCCGTCGACATCGCAGGCATCGGCGGGCGCCTGCAGCGGCTCGCGCGAGTAGACGCAGCGCAAGCCGATGCGGCCGCTGCGCGCCGCGCCGTGATGCTTGCGCAGGCGCTGGCGCAGCGAAGCGAGCATCGGATCGTGCGTCAGCAGGCCGAGGTCCTCGACCGCGACCGCCTGCGGCTCGCGCTTGCCGCCGGCGGCGCCGACGACGACGAGCGGCGTCCCGCTGCCGAGAGCCCAGCCGGCGAGCACCGCCTTCGCGCGGCCTTCGTCGCAGGCATCGACGACGACGTCGATCGCGCGACCGCCGGCGAGCAGCGCCGGCCAGTTCGCCGGCTCGACGAACTCCTCGACCGCGACGACTTCGCAGCCCGGGTGAATATCGGCGATGCGGCGTTTCAGCGCATCGACCTTGGCTTCGCCGAGCGTGCTGCCCAGCGCTTGCACCTGGCGGTTGATGTTCGATTCCGAAACATGGTCGAGATCGACGAGCGTCAGCGCCGCGACGCCGCTGCGCGCGAGCGCCTCCGCGGTCCACGAGCCGACGCCGCCGACGCCGACCACGACGACGTGAGCGGCCCGTATCCGCGCATAGGTCGCGTCGCCGTAAAGCCGGCGCAAGCCGCCGAAGCGCCGCTCGAGATCGGCGGCCGAATCGAACAGTGCAGGCTCGACGGGATTCACCGCCGTGCCCTCCGCACGGCCGATCCCGCAGCCGATCCGGGCGACGGCGACAGGCGAGCGAAACACGACACGTGCGCGCTCATCTCATGCCACCCTGCCGAGGCGCCAGCTCTGGAACCGCAGCGCCGCGACCGCGCCGGCGATGGTCGCCGCGAGCGCGACGAAGCTCATCAGGCTCAAGGTCGAGAGTCCCGAAAGCCCTTGACCGATCGTGCAGCCGAGCGCGGTCACGCCGCCGACGCCCATCAGCGTCGCGCCGACCAGATGGTTGCCGGTGTCGGCGGCATCACGGAAGCCTTCCCAGCGAAAGCGGCCCGTCGCCACCGCTTGAAGCGCAGCGCCGACGACCATGCCGGCGACCGAGACGATGCCGATCGTCAGCAGCTTGGCCTTGTCGCTGAAGAACATCAGCCAGTCGAGCGTGTACGCGATCGGCGAGACGAAGCTGAGCGATTCCATCCGGCGCGAGTTGGTAGAGAGAAACGCTTCCTGCAACGTGTTCGGATCCTCGGCGACATGGCCGAAACAACCCGACACCCACCACATCGCCGCGATCACCGCGCCGACGCCGAGGCCGCCGAGCACGTTGTCGGCGGAGCGGCCTTCGGGCCGCGCGAGCGCCCACGCGACGAGCGCGCCGCCGAGCGCGAGACCGAGCACCGCCGCGATCGTCGTCTTCGAGGCACCGGTCGCGGCCGCGACGAGCGTCGGCAAATCGGTCGCCGACCCGAACGTGAACGCCACCCGGTCGACCGTGTCGACCCGCGCGACCGCGGTGATCCCCTTCAGCGTCGCGAACGCGGCAATGCCGAGCACGACGAAGACGACGGCCGACTTCAGGTTGCCGCTGCCGATGCGGATCAGCGTCTTGCTGCCGCAACCCGACGCGAGCACCATGCCGAAGCCGAACATGGCGCCGCCGACGAGCGCCGAGAGCCAGATCAGGCGCGGCGTCGCATAGATGCTGTTCGACGCGTCAATCCAGCCGGCCGCGACCATCGCGTTGAAGCCGATCATCGCGACACCCATCGCCGTGACCCACATGCGCATCCGGGTCCAATCGCCCATCGTGACGATGTCGGACACTGCCCCCATCGTGCAGAAATGGGTGCGCTGCATGATCGCGCCGAGCACGACCGCGAGGCCGAACGCGGACCAGAGCACCTGCGTCGCAAGCGCTCCGACATCGATTTCCTGCATCGGCGCATTTTACGAGGCGCGCCTCGCGTCCGAAGGCCGCGGTCGTCGCGAGCCGCGCGCCCGACCTACTTCATCGAGACCAGCCGCTCGCGCCCGGCCTGAGCCGCCTCGGACTTCGGATAGGTCTTGACCAGCTCCTCGATCGTGCGCCGCGCCGCCTTCGTGTCCTTCAGCTCGGCCTGGCAGTTCGCGATCGCGAGCAGCGCTTCCGGCGCCTTCGGACTGTCGGGCATCGTCGTGACCAGCGAACGGAACGTCTCGATCGCCTGGCGATAGTCGCGCTTGCCGTATTGCGCGTTGCCGAGCCAGAACAGTGCCGACTCGCGATAGCCGCTCGCCGGCCAGCGCCGCAACAGCATCGTCAGCGAGACCGACGCCCGATCGAATTCGCCCTTGCGCACCGCGGCGAGCGCCTCTTCGTACTGGCGCTTCTCGTCGGGCTCGACCTGGAACTCCTTGTCGTCGAGAGTGACCTTCTGCGGCTCGATCTTGCGGATGCGGTCGTCGACGCCCTGCTGAATGTCCGACTGCTTGCGCTGCACTTCGGCGAGGTCGCGCGCGAGCTGCTCGTTCTGCCCGCGCAGCCGCGCGTTGTCGGCACGCTGCGCCTCGAGCTGGTTGTTCAGATCGAGCAGGCTGCGCTTCAGCTGGTTCAGCTGCTCGCCGAACTGCGCCATCTGATCGGCCTGGCGCGCGCGCTGCTGCTCGTTGCTCTGCTCGAGCTTCTGGCGCAGATCGAGGATCGCCTTCCTCGCTTCTTCGTCGTCGAAGATGCCGGCATGCGCGGCCGGCGCCGCGAACGCGGCGACCAGTCCGGCACAGACCGCTGCGCGCGACAGGATCGAGCGGGCCGCGCGCATCATCGTTGCGTGATCTCGGCGCGACGATTCTTGGCCCATGCGGCCTCGTCGCTGCCCTGCACCGCCGGCCGCTCCTTACCGAAGCTGACGGCCTCGATCTGGCTGTCGTTCGCGCCGAGCAGCTGCATCGATTTCGCGACCGCTTCGGCGCGCTTCTGGCCCAGCGCGAGGTTGTATTCGTGGCCGCCGCGCTCGTCGGTGTGGCCTTCGATCGCGATATGACGCTTGCGATCGACGGCGAGCGCCTTCGCGTTCGCTTCGACGGTCGGCCGGAATTCGTCCTTCACGACATAGCTGTCGAAATCGAAGTAGACGACGCGCGGCAGGTTCGAATTTGCCGCCGCGGCGTTGCGACTCAGGTCGACCGGCGTGACCTGGCTTTGCGCCGCGCCGGCGCTGTTCGCGCCGGCTCCCGGGGTCCCGCTGCCGGCCGACGGCGTGCGGCTTTCGACCGGCACGTCGGAATCGAGCTTGGTGCTCGAGCAACCGCCGAGTGCGAGAGCCGCGACGAGTGCGGCGAGCTTCAGATGGGTCGAAGACAGCATGGTGGGTCTCTCCTTCAAAGTGTTGCGGATGCGTGTAGAACGGTTCTGTGTCGCGCTGCGCCGACCGGCGCTGCTTCTTTCAGCGGCCGTAAGGGCCCCAGACCGGCTCGCGCACGTCGGCGCCGGCCGAAGCGAGACGAGCCTTGATTTTCCCATCGAGCGTGGTCGTCATCAAAACTTCCCGACCCTGCGCGCGGGTCGCATAAATGATCAACCGGCCGTTCGGCGCGAAGCTCGGGCTCTCGTCGTCGCCGGTGTCGGTCAGCGCGACCGGCTGCGCCCCGGCCGCGATCTCCTGCGTGTGCAGCCGGAACGCATTGCCCGAGCGCGAGATGTAGGCGAGCGTGCGCCCGTCCGGGCTGACCGCCGGGCTGATGTTGTACGCGCCGCCGAACGTCACGCGCTCGACCGTGCCGCCGCCGACGCCGATCCGGTAGATCTGCGGACCGCCGCCGCGATCGCTGACGAAATAGATCGTGCGGCCGTCCGCTGCGAACGCAGGCTCGGTATCGATCGCCGAGCTCGTCGTCAGCCGGCGCGGGTTCTCGCCGTTGCGGCCGATCAGGAAGAGCTGCGAGCCGCTTTCGCGCGACAGCGTGACCGCGAGCGTCTGGCCGTCGGGCGACCATGCCGGCGCGCTGTTCGAGCCGCGGAAATTCGCGATCGCGCGGCGGTTCCCGGTCAGCACGTCCTGCGTGTAGACGACCGCCTTCTGGCTCTCGAAAGACACGTAGGCGAGCTCGCGGCCGTTCGGCGACCAGGCCGGCGAGATGATCGGCTCGGCGCTGTTCAGCGCGACCT
>JBDTXV010000268.1:0-4262 GCA_040006015.1 Caldimonas sp. | reverse complement strand
GCTGCTGACCGATTCGCCGAGCATCCGCGACGTGATCCTGTTCCCGTCGCTGCGCACCGAGGGCTGAAGGGGCTAGAGCTCGCAGGGTTGCGGGCACGGCGTCCTCCCGCGCAGCGCCGTGTACCCCGGCGCTGCGCGCGACCGCGTGCCGGCCTCGCGCCGCCGTTTCAGCGCTGCCTGAACTCGGCCTTGCGCTTGTTCAGGAACGCGTCCATTCCTTCGTTCTTGTCGTCGGTGCCGAACAGCGAATGGAACGCGCGGCGCTCGAACAGAATGCCGTCGGCGAGCGGCGATTCGTAGGCCCGGTTCACGCATTCCTTCGCCATCATCACGCTCGGGCCGCTGAGCTCGCAGATCGTCTGCGCGGCGGCGAGCGCGGTCGACATCAGCTCCGCGGCCGGCACGACGCGCGCGACGAGGCCGGCGCGCTCGGCCTCGGCCGCATCGATCATCCGGCTCGTCAGCACCATGTCCATCGCCTTCGCCTTGCCGATCGCGCGCGGCAGGCGCTGCGTGCCGCCGGCGCCGGGAATGATGCCGAGCTTGATCTCGGGCTGGCCGAAGCGGGCCGTGTCGGCCGCGATGATGAAATCGCACATCATCGCGACCTCACAGCCGCCGCCGAGCGCGAAGCCGGCGACCGCGGCGATCACCGGCTTCCGGATCTCGCGCATCGTCTCCCAGTTGCGGCTGATCAGGTTGCCCTTGTAGACATCGACGAAGCCGAGCGGCGCCATCGCGACGATGTCGGCGCCGGCCGCGAAGGCCTTGTCGCCGCCGGTCAAGACGATGCAGCCGATCGCGTCGTCGGCATCGAAGGCCCGCAGCGCGGCGCCGAGCTCGTCCATCAGCGCATCGTTCAGCGCGTTCAGCTGCTTCGGCCGATTCAGCGTGATCAGCCCGACCTTGCGCGCACCGTCGCCGCGCACGTCGGTCAGGATGTTCTGGTAGTCCATCGCTCGCTCCTTAGGGGTTGCACGACTATAAGAGCGCATCGGCGGCCAAGCCCCGGCGGGGGACGGGCACCGCCGGCCGGTCGGGCCGGCCGCGCGCCAACGAACAGCCCGTCGCGCGCGCTCAACGCGATGCGAGCTCCGGCTTCTTCGAGATCATCAGATCGAGGAAGGTCTGCGCATCCTGCTCGATCCGGATCCGCACCGGCAGGTAGCGCAGCGACGGCGCGAACCAGATCTCGGCACTGAGGTCGCCGTTCTTCTGCGTCGCGCGGCGCGGCTTCAGATGGAAGGTCGCGAGCGGACCGAACGGGGTCGCGAGCTCGACCTCCTCGAGCACGTCGTAGGTCCAGCGATCGACGTTGCGCGGCAACGCAAGCGGCACCTCGACGGTGCCGCCGACACGCAGCAGCTCCGGATGCGTCGTGAACAGCCAGGTCAGCTGCACGAACTGGCTCGCGGTGTCCTGCACACCGCGCCAGCGCTCGCGCCGCTGGCCGTTCGCGAGCACGACCGCATCGGGCTCGAAGACGACGCTGACGCGCCGGCGCTCGCGGAACACCACCTGCGTGTCCTCGTCGTAGCGGCTCGGCGTCAGGCCGTCCGTCGTCAGCTCGCCTTCGCTGCTCATGCGCCGCGTGATCAGCGGCGCGAACTCGGGCCCGACCAGCAGATCGAGATTGACCTGGTAGCGCGTGCCGACGCGGATCCATTCGACCTGCGCATTGCCGGTGACCTCGCCGCGGAAGTTGCCCGTCAGCACGAAGCTGACCCGCGTCGAGGCCGACCAGTCGAACGGCTCGCGGCTCGCGGCTCCCGAGGCGGGCGCCGCTCTCGCCGCCGCAGTCTCGGTCGCGTCGGCAGCGGTCGGGGCCGCGGCGCGCGACGCGGCCTCGCCGGGTGCAGCGGCCGCATTCGCAACCGCAGCCAACGCGGCATCGGCGGCAGTCGCCTCCGCGGCATTGGCCGCGCTCGCCGCTGCGGCGAGGGCTTGGATCGCGTCGGCGACCGCCGCTTCGACGACCGGAGGCGAAGCCGGCGCCGAAGCCGGCGCGTCGGGCGCGGATGCGGCCTTGCCCGGCCGCGGCCGCACGACGCGTCGGCGCGGCTGCGGCGCGGGCTGCTGCGGCGCGAGCACAGGCGGCGCTTCCGGCTCGAGCGTGCGCACATACGCGACCTCGATCCGCGGCGGCATCCGCGCGGTCGTCGCGAACGCTGCCATCCGTTCGGCCAGCTCGCGGGTCACGCAGCCATGGATCACGATCACGCCGAGCAGCACCGCGACGAAGCGCCCGACGTGGCGCCGGCTCGCCAGCGCCGCAACGAAACCGCTCAGCCGTCGAGCCATGCCTTGCGCAGCTCGATCGCCGGGGCCTGCGCCTTCGCGGCCGGCTGCAGCGCGATCGCGCCGCCGTGCACTGCATCGCCCGGCAGCTCGAGGGCCAACGCGACGACGCGCTGGTCGCGCGCGACCAGCAGCGGCGCGGCGACGCCGGGTTCGATCAGCCGCGCCGCATCGTCGAGGCGGCGCAGGCGCCAGCCGTTCAGCGCGAGGATCTCGTCGCCGGACGCGAGGCCCGCCGCTTCGCCGGCGCCGCCGCGCAGCACATGGCTGACCTTGACGCCGGTCAGCGCGCTTTCGCTGACGCGCAGGCCGAGACGCTGCGCCGGCGTCGCCGGGATCGCCTGCCAGTCGAGCGCGACCCGTTCGAGCAGCGCGCGCAGCGGCAGCTCGGCGGTGCCGTGGACCCACGCGGCGAGCTCGTCCGCGAACGAGCGGCCGCCGACCGCTTCGAGCGCGGCCGCGATGTCGGCCTCGTCGATCGGGCCGCCGGCGCTGCGCGACCAGAGCAGGCGCACCACGTCGTCGAGCGAGCCGCGGCCGCCCGAGCGCAACGTCAGATCGAGCGCGAGCGCGACGAGCGCGCCTTTGGCGTAATAGCTGATCGTCGCGTTCGGCGTGTTCTCGTCGCTGCGGTAGTACTTGACCCAGGCGTCGAAGCTCGCGGCGGCGACGCTCTGCAGCAGCCGCCCCGGCGCCGACGCGACGTTGCCGAGCGTGCGTGCGACGAGCTTCAGATAGCGCGCGTCGTCGATCAGCCCGGCGCGGCGCAAGAACAGATCGTCGTAGTACGACGTAAAGCCTTCGAAGAACCAGAGCAGCTCGGTGTAGTTCTCGCGCGCGTAGTCGTAGCGCTCGAACTCGCGCGGCTTCATCCGCTTGACGTTCCAGGTGTGGAAATATTCGTGACTGATCAGCCCGAGCAGATTGACGTAGCCGTCGCCCGGCTCGGCCTTGTCGGCCTCCGCTTCGCGCCGCGGCAGGTCGCGGCGCGGCGCGATCAGCGCGGTGCTCGCGCGATGCTCGAGCCCACCGTGGCCGTCTTCGAGCGCATTCAGCAGGAACAGATAGCGCGCGAACGGCGGCCTTTCGGCGCCGTCGCCGCGGCCGTGCCAGAACGCGATCTGCGTCGCGCAGATGCGCTCGGTGTCGGCGAGCAGCCGGGCGCCGTCGAAATCGGGCAGCGCGCCGGCGACGACGAATTCGTGCGCGATGCCGCCGGCGCTGAACTCGCCGCGCCAGAAGCGGCCGAGCTCGACCGGATGATCGACGAGCTCGTCGTAGCCGGCGGCCGAATAGCTGCCGCGCCCGTCGGTGTCGACCGCGAGCGCGTCGAGCGCGGTCGCGACCTGCCAGCCGTCGGGCAGCGCGTCGAGCTCGATCCGATGCGGCCGGGCTTCGGCGCCTTCGACCCGCAGCAGCAGGCTGGTGCCGTTGAAGAAGCCGCGGTCTGGATCGAGATACGCGGCCCGCACCGAGGTGTCGAACGCATAGACGCTGTAGCTGACTCGCAGCTCGCTGCGCCCGTCGGTGCGCGCGAGCCAGGTCGCCTTGTCGATCTGCTGCAGCGGCACGTCGCGGCCGCCCTGCGAGGCCTTCAGCGCCGACAGGTGACGCGCGAATTCGCGCACCAGATAGCTGCCCGGAATCCACACCGGCAGGCTCAGGCGCTGCTCGGCCGAGGGCTCGGCGACGGTCAGCGTGACACGGTAGAGGTGGGCGCGGACATCGCCGGCATCGATGCGATAGGAGATCATCGGCCGATTGTCGCCTTGCGCCTGGCTGCGGACGGGCTCGGCGCCGGACAACAATCCCGACCGACGCGAGCCCGTATCGTCGGGTCACCGGTTCTGCGCGTGAATGCGCCACCGCAACGAGAGGAAGTTCGATGGACGCCTTGCTCCTGGCGCGGATGCAGTTCGCGGCCAACATCACGTTCCACATCCTGTTTCCGACGATCAGCATCG
>JBDTXV010000267.1:0-4273 GCA_040006015.1 Caldimonas sp. | reverse complement strand
TCTTCATCACCGGCCGGATCAAGGAGCTGATCATCAAGGGCGGCGAGAACATCGCGCCGCGCGAGATCGACGAGGTGCTGCTCGCGCACGCCGCGGTGCTCGAGGCCGCCGCGGTCGGCATTCCCGATCGCCATTACGGGCAGGAGATCATGGCCTGCGTCGTGCTGCGCGAAGGTCACGCCTGCAGCGAGGACGAGCTGCGCGACTTCTGTGTCGCGCGCCTCGGCCCGTACAAGACGCCGAAGGTCTTCCGCTTCGTCGCCGACCTGCCGCGCGGGCCGTCGGGCAAGGTGCAGCGGCTCAAGCTGGTCGATCTGCTCGGCGTCTGAAGACGGCGCGATCTTTCGCTTCGCTGCCGCGGCGTCGTGAAGGATCGTCGGGCCTTGCCGTATATTCGAAGACCGCGCGCAAACACAGAGTCATGCGACCTCAATCCGGACTCGGCATCGACAGCGCCCATTTGTGGCCGTGTCCTCATTGCGACAGTGCCAACGGCCTGAACGCGCTGCAATGCTGGAACTGCGACGCGCGGCTTCCGCCGCAGCTGTTCGACCAGCTCGGCGGCGGCGCGCCGCGCGGCGACGAAGCGGATGCGGCTGCGAGTTCGGCTCCCGCGCCGACCGCGGCACCGTCGCCGACGCCGGGCACCTCGGCGGCTTCGATCCCGCCGGACCCCTCGACGGCTTCGATCCCGGCGACTGCGGCTGCGCCATCGACTCCGGCCGCCACGGCCTTCTCCAGCGTCGCGGCGCCACCGACTCGCACTCTGTGGGAGATTCCGTCGGTCCCGGAGCAAGCGACCGCGACCGCGGCCGAGCTCGAGACCGCGACGAGCGACGCGTCGGCCGCCGCAGCGATCGCAAGCCCCGTCGACGACGACACGGCCGACGGCATCGACGGCGATTACTCGATTCCAGGCGCGATGACCGACTCGGCGCACGACGCGAACGACGCCCGGGCGCGCAGCGAAGCGCTCATCGGCCGCTTCGCGTCGCTCGGCAGCGCGGCGGAAATCACGCGCCGGCGCCGCCTGATCGTCGCGTGCTCGGCGATGGCCGCGGTCGTGCTCGCGCTGATCGCGTATCCGGTGTACCGCGGAAGCGTCCGCGTCGACCTGTCGCCGGCGGATCTGCGCGACGCGGCGATGCGCACCGGCTCGGCGCCCGCCGGAAGCGCCGCGCCGGCCGATCCGCTTGCGGCTTCGGCGCGCCTCGGCGCTGCCACGCGGGCCGATGCGGCGAGCGCGCGGGTCGTCGAAACGACGAGCGCAACCGCAACCGCGACCGCGGTCCCCACGGCACCTGCGGCCGCAACGCCAACCGCCATCCCGGCGGCAACTGCGGCCAAAACGCCTGCCGCAACCCGAACGACTGCCGCGACCGCAACGCCGACTGCAGCCGCGACAACAACCGCAGCGTTAGCCGCATTACCGACGCCGACACGCGCAGCGCAGCCGGCCGCATCGCGCCGCGTCGCCGCGGCTGAAGCAGCCCCGGGCGAACGCGGCGCGACCGGTTCGTCGCGCCCTCGCCGCAATGCGCAGGGCGTTCCGACCGAGCGCGCCCGCACGCGCGCACAGACGCGCGCCGCGCCGAGCGATACCGCCGCGACGAAAGCCCCGCCGCCGACGGCCGCGCCGCGCATTCCGTGCACTGGCCCGGCGCTCGTGCTCGGCCTCTGCGGTTCCGCAACCCCGCCCCGAAAGGAATGACGATGCTCGCCCGATCGATCGCCGCGCTGCTTACCGCCCTGTCCTGCATCGTCGGCGCCGCCGCGCCGCCCGCCGCGCCGGCGGTCGTGCCGTACAAGATCGTCACCGCGTCGGAGCGCGGCACCTATATCCAGATCGGCCGCGACCTCGCGAAGTTCATCGCGCCGGCCGCCGGCATCGATCTCGACGTGCTGCCGTCCGCCGGCTCGGCCGAGAATGTGCAGCGCCTGCGCTACGAGAGCGGCGTCAAGTTCGCGCTGGTCCAGTCCGACGTCTATCAGGCCTTCCTCGACCAGGCCGCCGGCGGCAATGCCGAAGCCGGCGCGATGATCCGGCCGCTGCGCGTGATCATGCCGCTCTACAACGAGGAGATCTACTTCATCGCGCGCGCCGATGCGCCGATCAACTACGTCCACGAGATCAAGGACGCGAAGATCAACGTCGGCCCGCTGCGCAGCGGCACCGCGATGTCGGCGACGACGATCTACCGGCAGCTCTTCGGCGCTGCGCTGCCCGATGCGAACACGAGCTTCATGAGCAACGAGGAGGCGCTCGTCAAGCTCGTCAGCGACAAGAGCCTCGACGTCGTCGTCGCCGTCGGCGGTCAGCCCTTCAAGCTTCTGGTCGACATGAAGCCCGAGGCGCGCAAGCTCGTGAAGCTGCTGAAGTTCGACCCGCAGAATCCGGCCAGCGCGCTCGCGCTGAAGACCTACTTCCCGGTGACGATCCGCGCGTCGAGCTATCCGAACCTGCTGACCGAAGACGTGCCCGGCGCCGCGGTCAAGGCCTTCCTGGTGACCTACGACTACACGCTCGGCGGCTCGATCGAGCGGCTCAGCCGGTTCGCGCGCTCGCTGTGCCAGAACTTCCCGAAGCTGCAGGCCGACGGCCACCCGAAATGGCGCGAGGTCCAGCTCGCGCTGCCCGAGCTCGGCCGCGGCTGGCTCTACTACCCGCCGATGGAGCGCGAGCTGAAGAGCTGCATCGCGACGATGCAGAGCGCGCCGGCGGTGCTCGCCTGCACGCAGCAGGCGAAGATCCTCGGCCTCTGCAAGTAGGCTGCGCGCGAGGCGGCACGCGAGCGCAAGTCTCGCGAATACCGCTCTCAGCGCCGCGGCGCACCGGCGCCGGCGACCTTCAGCAGCAGCTCGATCAGCAGCGCGCGCTCGGCCGCCGACAGCATTCGCAGCGCGGCGTCTTCCATCGTCGTCGAGATCTTCTCGGCGCGCTGCACCAGCTCGCGTCCCTTCACGGTCAGATGGATGTGCTGGGCGCGCCGGTCCTGCTCGCTGCGCACGCGCTGGATCCAGCCGCGCTCGACCATCCGGTCGAGCGTGACCGCGAGATTCGGCGCCGAGATGTCGAGGGCCTGACCGATCTGCTTCTGGTTGACCTGCGGATTCGCGACGACCAGCATCAGGATGCTGAACTCGACGACCTTCAGGCCGAGCGGCTTAATCTGGCGCGCGAACACCTTGCGCATCTCGATCGCCGCACGGCTCGACGCGTAGCCGACCAGATGAGTCAGCCGCGACGCGTCGAGGCCCGCTGCCGGCGCAGAGTCGTCGTCGGCCGCGGAGGCGGCGCGTCGCTTCGGCATCGGCACGGCGGCGCGAGCGCGCGACTCCGTCAACGGCATCGACCGGCGCCGCGTGCGCGGTCGAACGCGACCCGGTAAATCTCAGGCGGCCGCATTCTTCTTCTGCGCGCCGAGATAGGTCTCGATCA
The DNA here is from genome assembly GCA_040006015.1 of Caldimonas sp. Taxonomy (GTDB): domain Bacteria; phylum Pseudomonadota; class Gammaproteobacteria; order Burkholderiales; family Burkholderiaceae_C; genus Schlegelella_A. The sequence goes on along the minus strand of JBDTXV010000267.1, from coordinate 834 downwards.
CGCGCGGATCGCGCGCGAGCTCGGCGGCCGGCCCTTCGAGCGCGATCTCGCCCATCTCGAGCACATAGCCGTAGTCGGCGACCTCGAGCGCGGCGCGCGCGTTCTGCTCGACCAGCAGGATCGTCACGCCGGTCGCGCGCAGCCCGGCGATCGTCTTGAAGATGTCGCGCACGACCAGCGGCGCGAGGCCGAGGCTCGGCTCGTCGAGCATCAGCAGCGCGGGCTTGCCCATCAGCGCGCGCGCGACCGCGAGCATCTGCCGCTCGCCGCCCGAGAGCGTGCCGGCAAGCTGCGCGCGGCGCTCCTTCAGCCGCGGGAACAGCGCATAGACCTCGGCGAGCGCGGCCGCGCTGTCCTTGCGCCCGAGCCGCACCTGCCGATAGCCGCCGAGCAAGAGGTTGTCTTCGACCGGCATCGTCCCGAACAGCGCTCGCGTCTCCGGCACCAACGCGATCCCGAGCATCACGCGCTCCTCGAGCGTCAGCAGCCCGATAGGCCGACCGTCGTAGCTCACCCGCCCACGCGACGGCAGCACCCCCATCAGCGCATTCAGCAAGGTCGACTTGCCGGCACCGTTCGGCCCGATCACCGTGATGACCTGCCCGGCCCGCGCGTTCAGGTTCAAGCCGTGCAGGACCTCCGCGCGGCCATAGCCGGCGTGGAGATCTCGCACGTCGAGCAGGAGCTCAGCCATGTCGGGGGTTCCTTCTGCGCTCCCCGCCAGGCTTTGCCGGGTTCCGCCCCGGCGGGCGGGAAGCGCTTTGGTTGTTGGGCTGCCGCCCGGGGGTTGCCGGGTCCCGCCCCGGCGGGCGGGTAACTTTCTTCTGCTGGCTC
>JBDTXV010000266.1:0-4306 GCA_040006015.1 Caldimonas sp. | reverse complement strand
ACTTGTTCTGCACGATCAGCAGATCGGGAAAGTTCAGGCTCGCCGCCTTGATCGCGACGCGCACCTCGCCGGCTTTCGGCTCCGGCGTCGGCAGTTCCTTCCACGCGAGCGCATCGGCGCCGATCGGGTTTTCGCAGAGCCATGCATGCATCGTCGTCTCCTTCGGATCGGCCAAATGATACGCAGCGGCGCCCGCGCTCGAGCGTGGCGCAGGCGTCGACTCCCTACAATCCGAACATGCGCATCCTGATCGCGAACGACGACGGTTATCTGGCTCCCGGCCTGGCGGCCCTGGTCGGCGCCTGCGAAGGTCTGGGCGAGCTCGATGTCGTCGCGCCGGAACAGAACGCGAGCGGAACCTCGAACTCGCTGACCCTGAACCGCGGCCTGTCGATCTACACCGCCGGCAACGGCTTTCGCTACATCAACGGCACGCCGTCCGACTGCGTGCATCTGGCGCTGTCGGGGCTGCTCGAGCAGCGTCCGGACCTGGTCGTCTCCGGTATCAACAACGGCGCGAACATGGGCGACGACACGCTCTATTCGGGCACCGTCGCGGCGGCAATGGAAGGTTATCTGTTCGGCATTCCGGCGATCGCGTTCTCGCAGGTCGAAAAAGGCTGGGCCCATCTCGACGCGGCTGCACGCGTCGCGCGCCAGGTCATCGAGCATGTGCTGAAGCGGCCACCGGCGCATGCGCCGTGGCTGCTGAACGTGAACATTCCGAACCGCGCCGATGCCGATCGGCTGCCGCTGCGCATCACGCACCTCGGCCGCCGCCATGCGAGCGAGCCGGTGATCCGGCAGACCAGCCCGCGCGGCGACACGCTGTTCTGGATCGGTCCGGCCGGCGATGCGCGCGAAGCCGGCCCCGGCACCGACTTCCATGCGACCGCGAACGGCGCCGTCTCGATCACGCCTCTGCAGGTCGACCTGACCGAGCATGCGACCTTGCCGGACTGGCGCGAGTGGCTCGGCAAGGGCGCGGCGTGAGCGAGACGCCGCCGGGCGCTCGCAAATTCCCGCTGCGCCTCGACCGGTTCAAAGCGGATGGCGGCGGCGCAAAGCTGCTGCGCCCGCAACGCCCGCTCGCCCATGCCCATGCCGATTCGGCACGGCATCGCAAGCCGTCGGGCCTCGGCCTCGATTCGGCCGATGTGCGCCGGCGCATGGTCGATCGTCTGCGCGCGGTCGGCCTCGTCGATGCGAACGTTCTGGACGCGCTCGCGGCGGTGCCGCGGCATCTGTTCGTCGATGCCGCGCTTGTCACGCAGGCCTACGAAGACACGAGCCTGCCGATCGGTCACGGCCAGACGATCTCGAAGCCGTCGGTCGTCGCGCGGATGATCGAGCTGCTGTTCGGCGGCGCCCATGCGCGGCGCAACGGCAATCTCGGCAAGACGCTCGAAATCGGCACCGGCTGCGGCTATCAGGCCGCGGTGCTCGCGCGCCTGGCGCGGCAGGTGATCTCGATCGAACGGCTGCAGGCGCTGCATGCGAAGGCGCGCGAACTGCTCGCACCGATACGCGCCGACAACCTGCGCCTCGTGTATGGTGACGGCATGCTGGGACACGCGCCGAATGCGCCGTACGACAGCATCATCGCCGCAGCCGGCGGTGCCGAGTTGCCGAATGCCTGGCTCGCACAGCTCGCGATCGGCGGGCGCTTGGTGTCGCCGGTGCGCGAGGCGGGCGGCTCGCGTCAGGTGCTGATGGTGGTCGATCGGACCGAGAACGGCTTCGACCGTTCGACCTGCGAGGTGGTGCAGTTCGTCCCCCTAAAATCCGGGCGAGATCGTTGAAGGCGACTGAATCGGTGAATCGAATTGAATTGGATCGGCCCGGCCGCGCATGCATCGCGCTGGCTGCGATGCTGATGCTCGCCGCTTGCGCGAACCGGCCGCATCGCGCGCCCGTCGAAGAGCGGATCCCGACCGCACGCGCACCGGTCATCGCCGCGCCGGCCCCGGCCGAAGCGGGCAACGCCGTGCCGGTCGAGGCGGCGAAGCCGCTGCCCGGTGCGGAGAACGCCGGCAAGCCCGGCTACTACATGGTCAAGCCCGGCGACACGCTGATACGCATCGGTCTGGACAACGGTCAGAACTGGAAAGACCTCGTCAAGTGGAACGCGCTCGACAATCCGAACGTGATCGAGGTCGGGCAAGTGGTGCGCGTCGTGCCTCCCGGCGCCGATCCGAATCTCGCGCAGACGCGTGCGGTTCCGGTCGCCCGGGTCGAGACCAGGCCACTTGGCGCGACTCCGGCCGCAAGCGCCGCGTCTGCGGCGCCGTCGCCGATCGCGGCGGTCGCCGCGCCGACCGCCGCTAATACGACACCGCCCACGATCAATCCGGCGCCGACGCCCCAGGGCGACGACGACATCCGCTGGGCATGGCCGGCCAACGGCAGCGTGATCACACCATTCGAGGAAGGCAAGGTCAAAGGGCTCGTCGTCGGCGGCAAGGCCGGCGATCCGGTGCTCGCGGCGGCCGACGGACGCGTCGTTTATGCCGGTTCGGGGCTGCGCGGCTACGGCAATCTGGTTATCCTGAAGCACAACGCGACCTACCTGACCGCTTACGCGCACAACCAGAGCCTGCTCGTGAAAGAAGACCAGAACGTCAAGCGCGGGCAGAAGATCGCCGAGATGGGCTCGACCGACGCCGACAGCGTCCAGTTGCATTTCGAAATCCGCAAGCAGGGCAAGCCGATCGATCCGGCAAAGCTCCTGCCGCCGCGTTGAGATCCGGCGTGCGCAAGGCAAGCCCATGGCCCGACGCCGCGCATCGTTCGAAGGGGCTGCCCGCAAGGCGGCTCTGAACGGCACCGACTCGGCCCACGCGAGCGGTGCGGCCGCGGCGACGCTCGATCGACTGCAAGCCCCCGACGCCGATGTCGACCCGCTGCTCGCGGCAAGCGCCGATCAGCCGGCAGCGTTCGAAGCGCCCGCCGGCGAGAGCGAAGTCGGCAACACGCTGCAGACCTATCTGCGCGAGATCCGCAAGGCGCCGCTGTTCACGCCGCAGCAGGAATTCGACATCGCGACGCGCGCGCGCCAGGGCGACTTCAAGGCGCGCCAGATGATGATCGAGCACAACCTGCGGCTCGTCGTCAGCATCGCGAAGAACTATGTCGGCCGCGGCCTGCCGATGACGGATCTGATCGAGGAAGGCAACCTCGGCCTGATGCATGCGATCGAGAAGTTCGAGCCGGAACGCGGCTTCCGTTTCTCGACCTACTCGTCATGGTGGATCCGTCAGCACATCGAGCGCTCGATCATGCATCAGGCCCGCCTGGTGCGGCTGCCGGTGCACGTGATGCGCGAGCTCAATCAGGTGCTGAAGGCGCGACGCACGCTCGAAGCGGCCCTCGACGGCTCCGGCGAACGGCGCGCGAGCGCCGAGGATGTTGCGACCGCGATGGGCCGACCGACGCAGGAAGTCGCCGACCTGCTGAAGCTGGCCGAGATTCCGACATCGCTCGATGCGCCGCTCGACTGGCACGACGGCGGCAACGGCGCCGAGTCGGTGCTCGACCGCGTCGTCGACGATGCCGCGGTCGACCCGATGGCGCTGACGCTCAGCAATGAGGTCGAGCACTTGCTCGCGGTCGGCCTCGGCGAGCTGAACGATCGCGAGCGCGAGGTTCTCGCCGGACGCTACGGCCTGCGCGACCGCGAAGCCGAGACGCTCGAAGTGCTGGCCGAACGGCTCGACCTGACGCGCGAGCGCATACGCCAGATCCAGCAGGAGGCGCTCGGCAAGCTGCGCCGCCGCATGATCCGCAACGGCGTCGACCGCGACTCGGTTTTCTGAGCGGCCGGCCCACAGTAGAGCCCGCGCGGCACAACCATGTCCTCCTGGCCGGTGCTGGTCTTCGACATCGAGTCGATTCCCGACATCGCCGGGCTGCGCGCATTGCGCCAGACCGAGGCCGGGCTCGACGACGCCGCGGTCTACGCCGGCGAGCGCGCGCAGCGCAAGGAAATGGGCCGCAGCGACTTCATGCCGCTGCATTTGCAGCGCGTCCTCGTGATCAGCTGCGTGTTCCGCAACGCCGACGGTATCCGCGTCCATTCGCTGGTCGATCGCGAGCCGGAAGGCAGGAGCCAGGAAGGCAAGCTGATCCAGAGCTTCTTCAACACGATCGAGCGTCACGTGCCGCAGCTCGTCAGCTGGAACGGCGGCGGCTTCGACCTGCCGGTGCTGCACTACCGAGCGCTGCGCCACGGCGTCGTCGCCTCGCAGTACTGGGACATGGGCGAAGACGATCGCGACTTCAAGTGGAACAACTACATCGGCCGCTA
>JBDTXV010000265.1:0-4314 GCA_040006015.1 Caldimonas sp. | reverse complement strand
AGCGCCTGACCGACATCGGCCGCGCGCCGAGCTTCTACGACTGCCTGGTCGAGGTGCAGGCGGCCGCCGCGCCGTGACGAGCCGGCCGGCGTGGCGCGGCCCGTTGCTGCTCGCGGCGGTCGTGCCGATCGTCGCGACCGCGACGCTGACGACGGGCTGCAGCACGGCCGCCTATTACGCGCGCTCGGTCGGCGGCCATCTGGCCCTCGTCGGCAGCGCCCGGCCGGTCGCCGACTGGCTCGCCGACCGCGGCACCGATGCCGCGTTGAAGGAGCGCCTCGTGCTGTCGCAGCGGATCCGCGACTTCGCGGTCAGCGAGCTGCACGAGCCCGACAACGCGAGCTACCGCCGCTATGCCGACCTGAAGCGCGCCGCGGCGGTCTGGAACGTCGTCGCCGCGCCCGAGCTGAGCCTGACGCCGCAGACCTGGTGCTTCGTTGTCGTCGGCTGCGTCGGCTATCGCGGCTACTACGACGCGGCGAGTGCCGAGTCGTTCGCGGCGACGCTGCGTGCGGACGGCCTCGAGACCCATGTCTATGGCGTACCGGCTTATTCGACGCTCGGCGTGCTGCCGTTCGACTGGCTCGCCGATCCGCTGCTGAACACCTTCATCGACTATCCGGAAGGCGAGCTCGCGCGCCTTATCTTTCACGAGCTCGCGCATCAGGTCGCCTATGCGAAGGGCAACACGATGTTCAACGAATCGTTCGCGACCGCGGTCGAGCGGATCGGCGGCGAGCGCTGGCTCGCGGGCTTCGCGAGCGCGGCGGCGCGTGACGATTACGCGCGCTACGACGGCAGGCGCCGGGACTTCCGCGCGTTGACCGCGAAATACCGCGCCGAGCTCGACGCCGTGTACCGCAGTGCCGCGCCGGATGCCGACAAGCGCGCGCGCAAGGCCGCCCTCTTCGCCGCGCTGCGCAGCGAGTACGCCGCGCTGAAGCGCGAGCGCTGGGGCGGGTTTTCCGGCTACGACGGCTGGTTCGCGCGGGCCAACAATGCGTCGCTCGCGGTGCTCGCGGCCTACGACGAGCTGGTGCCGGCGTTCCTGCGTTTGTTCGAGCGCGCCGGCGGCGACTTCGACCGCTTCTACGCCGAGGTCAGGCGTCTGGCCGCGTTGGACGAAGCGGCGCGGCGCGCCGGGCTCGGCCGCTGATGGCTCGCTCGCCGCAGCGGATTCCGAATCAGGGCGCGAAGAATTCGAAAGGGAGGTTGACGTGGCCGACATCCGCATCCAGCGCGCGCACCGGCTCGGCCTCGCGAAAGCGCGCAAGGTCGCGTGGCAATGGGCCGAAGACGTCGAGCGGCGTTTCGAGATGGCGTGCACCGTGATCGAAGGCGCCGGCAGCGACATCGTCGAATTCGAGCGGCCCGGCGTCAGCGGACGCCTGCTCGTCTTCGCCGACCGGTTCGAGCTCGAAGCCCGTCTCGGCTTCCTGCTCGGCGCATTCCGCACGCGCATCGAGACCGAGATCGGGCAGAACCTCGATGCGCTGCTCTCGGCGGGCGCGAAGGCGCCGGCGCGCAAGGCGGTCGCGAACAAGAAGAAGGGCCGATAGAGAGAAGCGCCGATCGATCGGGCGGCACTGCGCTGGCCGCCGATCGCCCACGACGCGCTCTGTGCACGGGTCGAGGAGCGCCAGCTGAAGTACGGCCGTTTCCGCCAGACGGTGGTCCAGGACGCGACCGGCGCGAGCTGGGTTGACGGCCCGGCGGTCGACAGCCGCGCCCATGTCGTGCGCGAGCGGCTGCGCCGCGCGCCGCGCGAAAGCGAACGCAGCGCGCTGCAGCGTCGCGTCGGCGAGCTCGCGAACACGCCGCTCGCGCCGGGCCGTCCGCCCTGGCAGTTCCATTTGATCGAGCTTATGAGGGCGGCAGCGCGCTGGTCGCGCGCGTGCACCATTGCATCGGCGACGGCATCGCGCTGATCTCGGTGATGCTCGCGATCACCGACGGCGGCGCCGATCCGCCGAGCTTCCAGCCGCTGCTCGCGTTCGCGGTGCTGTCGGTCGCCGGGCTGGCGATCAAGCCGGTGCAGGACGCGATCCTCGGCCTCTTCGCGAAGAAGGCGACCGCAGTGATGACGAACGTGCCGGGACCGGCGCCCCCGCTGGCGTTCCGCGGCTCGACCTTGCGCCAGACGGTTTTTCCGGGTCCCGGCATCGGGCGACATCGGCATCGGCGTCAGCATCCTCAGCTATGCCGGCGGCGTGCAGTTCGGGCTGATCACCGACAGCGCGCTCTGTCCCGACCCGCAGGCCGTGATCGACCGCTTCGAGGCGGAGTTCGAGAAGCTGCTCTGTGTCGCGCTGATGCTGCCGAGGCGCGAAGGCGCGCGCGCCTGACGCGCCGCGTGCCAACTTGCCGATTCCGCTTTGGGCCTGCGCGCGTCTGACGCGAACGGTCGTTCAGCCTTCCAGTTCGGCCTTCGCCATCTCGACGTCGAGCCGTTCGGTCGCATCGAGCGCCTCGCAGGCTGCCGCGGCGTGGTAGAGCTCGGTCGCTTCCTTCATTCGCTTGTCGCCTTCGAGCATCACCATCCCGTTCGCGTATTCGATCATCGCGATCGCCGACGACGGATTCAGCTTCAGCGCCGTCCGGTAGTAGGCCAGCCCGGCGTCCTTGCTCGCGCCCTGCGTGCGGCCGAGCAGCGCGCCGACCTTATCGATGACCTCGGCGTGGAACGAGCCGAGCGCGGTGTGCGCATCGGCATGCTTCGGTGCGAGCCGGATCGTCGTTTCGAGCGCGCCCTTGACCTTGCTGCCGAGACCCTGCGCGAGTGCCTTCGCGACGCTGATGCTCTGGCCGTAGCGGCCTAGCGCATAGGCCATGCAGTACCACGCATTGGCCTCCTTCGGGTCCTCGACGCAGCGCTTCTCGGCACGGTCGGCGACCTCGAGGAAGAGCGCCTGCCTCGTCTTCTCGCTCGCCTCGAGGTAGGTCGCATGGATCGCCTGGGCCTTGTTCGCGACCGTCAGACCGGCCGGCGCTCCGGCCTTCGCCGCCTTCAGCCCGGCCTCGACCGCCTGCTGGAATTCGCCGGCGTGGAACAGGCGCCATGCGGCGAGCACGGCCTCGTCGTTCGGCAGCGCTTCGGCGTCGCCGGCATGCAGGCGCGCCCATTTCTTCTTCAGCGTCGCGGCGTCGTAGCGGTAGGCCGACGCGTCGTGCGGGAATGCGGTCCATTTGGCCATGTCGTCGCTCCTCCGGGTCGGTCTTCGCGGTCCCCGTCCCTGTACTTCGGGCTTCGTCCGTCAGGCTTCGTTATAGCGCCCCGCGAGCGCATGCAGATGCTCGCGTTCGGCGGCTTCGAGATAGGGCAGCAGCAGGCTGAGCACATGGAACGCGCCGCGTAGCAGGGCCGCATTGGCGCTTTCCGGCTCTAGCGCGTTGCGCGGGTCGCGGACGTACTCGAAGCTGAGCCAATAGGTCAGCACGACGACCATCGCGGTCGCCACGGCCTCGGCGTCACGCGCCTCGATCTGCATGCCGTGAGCTCGCGTCAGGCCGTCCAGGATCGCGCGGACCGCCCGCGACTTGTCGCGCAGCACGAATTGAAAATGGGTCTCGAGGCGCCGGTTGTTCGACAGCAGATCGTTCAGGTCGCGGTACAGGAAGCGGTACTGCCAGATCAGCTCGAACAGCATGTGGAAGAAGAGCCAGGCGTCCTCGACATTCGCAACGTCGTCGGCGGCGCGCAGCAGCTCCGCGAGCGAAGCTTCGTAGCGGGCGAAGAGCTTGTTGATCAGCTCGTCCTTGGCCGGATAGTGGTAGTACAGATTGCCCGGGCTGATGCCGAGCTCGGCCGAGATCGCGGTCGTCGAGACGTTCGGCTCGCCGAAACGGTTGAAGAGGTCGAGGGTCGTTTCGAGAATGCGCTCGGCGGTGCGGCGCGGGGCTTTGGCGTGCGTGGCCATCGTGCGCACGAATCTAGCATCGCGTCGCGCGCTGTCCATCGGCACCTGCCCGTGGCGCAACCTCGTGCGCGTGCGGGGCGCTCGACCGTCGGCGCCGCGCCGGGACGATGCCTACAATCCCCGGCTCGATGCCCGCCATTTCGTTCAGGAACGTGAGCAAGATCTTCGCCGGCGGCCGCGGCGAAGTGCGCGCGCTGGACGATGTCGGCTTCGACATCGAGCCGGGCGAATTCTTCGGCCTGCTCGGCCCCAACGGCGCCGGCAAGACGACCTTGATCAGCATCCTCGCCGGTCTCGCGCGCGCGACCGCTGGCTCGGTCACGGTGCTCGGCCACGACGTCGTCACCGACTACGCGCAGGCGCGCCGCAACCTCGGCATCGTGCCGCAGGAGCTGGT
>JBDTXV010000264.1:0-4316 GCA_040006015.1 Caldimonas sp. | reverse complement strand
AGCGGCGACCAGGCCTGCGGCGAGATCGGCGACGGCCGCATGCTCGAGCCGGACGAGCTGCTCGCCGACCTTGTCGCGCAGTTCCAGCCGAAGCTGCTGCAGGGCCGCTCGGTGCTGATCACCGCCGGTCCGACATTCGAGCCGATCGATCCGGTGCGCGGGCTGACGAACCGGTCGAGCGGCAAGATGGGCTTCGCGCTCGCGCGCGCCGCGGCCGAAGCCGGCGCTGCAGTCACGCTGGTTGCCGGGCCGGTGCATCTGCCGACGCCGCGCGGCGTGCGCCGCATCGACGTCGGCAGCGCTCAGCAGATGTTCGATGCGGTGCTGCCGGAGGCGCCGCTCCACGACGTCTTCATCGCGACCGCAGCGGTTGCCGACTGGCGCCCGATCGCGCGCGCCGAGCAGAAGATCAAGAAGGGCCGCGGCAACGGCGCGCCGGCGTTCGAGCTGGCCGAGAACCCCGACATCCTCGCGTCGGTCGCGGCGGCGGCCGCGTCGACGAAGCCGGCGCGGCCGTTCTGCGTCGGCTTCGCGGCCGAGAGCGAGGACCTGATCCGGCATGCCCGCGACAAGCTCGAGCGCAAGCGCGTGCCGCTGATCGTCGCGAACCTCGGTCCGGCGACGTTCGGGCAGGACCACAACCGGGTCACGCTGGTCGATGCGGCCGGCGAGCGCGAGCTCGCGAGCGCCGACAAGCTGACGCTCGCGCGCCGCCTCGTCGCCGAGATCGCGCCGCGCCTGCCGCCACGCGCGCACTGAAGCGGCGTGCGCGGCGCGGCTTTCGCTTCTTCGCTTCTCCGTTGTCACTTTTCGCAGCGAGCCGCACGAGCGGCGTTTTCCGATGGCCCTGATCGAACTCAAAGTCCTCGACGAGCGCATCGCCGCGCAGCTACCCGCGTATGCGACGCCGGGCAGCGCCGGCCTCGACCTGCGCGCCTGCATCGCGAGCGCGCAGGTGATCGCGCCGGGCGAGACGCAGCTGATCCCGACCGGCCTCGCGATCCACATCGCCGACCCCGGCCTCGCCGCGATGCTGTTGCCGCGCTCCGGGCTCGGCCACAAGCACGGCATCGTCCTCGGCAATCTCGTCGGTCTGATCGACTCCGACTACCAAGGGCCGCTGCTGGTCAGCTGCTGGAACCGCGGCGACACGGCGTTCACGATCGAGCCGATGGAGCGGATTGCGCAACTGGTCGTCGTCCCGGTCGTGCAGGCGTGCTTTCGCGTCGTCGCCGAGTTCGGCGCATCGGAGCGCGGCGGGCGCGGCTTCGGCTCGACCGGCAGAGCCTGAATGGCGACGGCTCCGGCCGGCTTCGACCGGCGCCGCTTCCTGCGGCTGTTCACCGCGGTGATGCTGCCGATGTTCCTGGCCGCGGTCGACCAGACCTTGCTCGCGACCGCGACGCCGGTGATCAGCCGCGAGCTCGGCGGCTTGCGCGACACGTCGTGGCTCGCGGTCGCGTATCTGCTCGCGTCGGTCGTCACGGTGCCGCTGTACGGCCAGCTCGGCGACCGCTTCGGCCGGCGCCGCGTGCTGACCGGCGCGATCACGCTGTTCTCACTCGGCTCGCTCGCCTGCGGGCTCGCGCCGACGCTCGGCCTGCTGATCGCCGCGCGCGCGCTGCAGGGGCTCGGCGGCGGCGGCCTGATGACGCTGTCGCAGGCGCTGATCGGCGAGGTCGTGCCGCCGCGGCTGCGCGCGCGCAACCAGGGCTACTTCGCGATCATCTTCACGCTCGCGAGCGTCGGCGGCCCGGTGATCGGCGGCCTCGTCGTCCAGCACGCGAGCTGGCGCTGGCTCTTTCTCGTCAACCTGCCGCTCTGCGCGCTGGCCGCGTGGCGGCTCCACGGGCTGCGCGGCGACGACATGCCGCATCGCTCGAAAGGGCGCGCCGATTTCGCCGGCCTGCTGCTCTTCGCCGGCGCGATGGCGTCGAGCCTGTTCTGGCTCTCGTCGGGCGGCCATCGTTTCGACTGGTTCTCGGTGCCGAGCGTTGCGCTCGCGGCCGCGTCGCTGCTGCTGTGGGCGGTGCTGGTGCGCGTCGAGCGCCGCGCCGAGCGGCCGTTCCTGCCGATCGATCTGGTGCGGCGGCCGCCGATCCGCTATGCGGTGCTGACGGTCGTCGGCTTCGCGTCGGCGATGTTCGCGATGGTCTTCTACCTGCCGGTCTATCTTCAGATCGCGCTGCATTCGAGCGCGGCGCAATCCGGCATGTTGCTGTTGCCGCTGACCGCCGGGATCGTCTGCGGCGCCGCGCTGACCGGGCGACTGATCGTCTGGACCGGGCGGCCGACCGATATCCCGAAGTTCGGACTGCTGCTCGCGGCCGCGTCGCTGTGCGCGATGGCGCTCGCGCCGGCCGACAAGCGCATCCTGATCGGCCTCGGCTTCACGACCGGCCTCGGTCTGGGCAGCGTGATGTCGGTCATGCAGATCGTGACGCAGACCGAGGCCGGGCCGGCCCGTCTCGGCGCGGCCGCGGGTACCATCTCGCTGGCGCGATCGTTGGGCTCGTCGCTCGGCGCCTCGGCGTTTGGCGCGTTGATCTACGGTTCGATCGGCGGCCGCCTGGACTTCGCCGCGCTGCAGGATCCGCAGATGCTCGGCCGCGTCGAATCGGCGTTCCGGTTCGCCTTTCTCGGTGCGGCGGCGTTGTGCGTGCTCGCCGCATGGACGGCGAGCCGGGTGCCGGCGCTGCACTTCGGCGAGGAACTCGGCGCGGTCGATGCGGTCGGTGAATGACGAGCCGGCCACGTGCTGCGCCGTCGATCGCCCCCGGCGCAGGGCTGAAGACAGGATAACGACATGAAGAAGGCGGTGATCGGCGGGCTGGTGGTCGGCGTCGGGTTGCTGCTCGCGGCCGGCTACTACGTCGTCCGCGGCCGCGATCCGTCGGCCGGCGCCGCGGCCGGCGCGCCGGCCGCGGCCGGCGCCGCATCGGGCGGGGGCGGCGCGCCGATCGCGGTCAGCAGCGTGCGAGCGCAGCGCCGCGACGTCGACATCGTGCTCGAAGCGACCGGCACGGTGACGGCGCTGAACAGCGTCGACGTCCGACCGCAGGTCAGCAGCGTGATCACGCAGGTGCACATCCGCGAAGGCCAGTTCGTCAAGCAGGGCCAGCTGCTGTTCTCGCTCGATGCGCGCAACGACGAGGTCAACGTCGCGAAGGCGCGCGCGCAGCTCGCGAAGGACACCGCGGCGCTCTCCGATGCGCAGCGTCAGCTCGCGCGCAGCAAGGAGCTCTTCGCGCAGAACTTCATTTCGCAGGGCGCGGTCGACACGAACCAGACGCTGGTCGAATCGCAGCAGGCCGTTGTCGCGGCCGACCGTGCCGCGATCGAGTCGGCGCAGGTCGGCCTCTCGTACACGCGCATCGTCGCGACCGGCGCGGGCCGCGCCGGCGCGATCAACGTCTTTGCCGGCAGCCTCGCGCAGCCGACCGGCACGCCGCTCGTGACGATCACGCAGCTCGATCCGATCGCGGTCGGCTTCAATCTCGCGCAGCGCAATCTCGGCGATGCGCTGCAGATGCTGCGCAGCGGCGGCGGCAAGGTCTACGCCGATCTGCCCGAGCGCGGCGGCACGCTGGTCGGACGGCTGCAGTTCGTCGACAACGCGGTCGATGCGACGTCGGGCACCGTCCGCGTCAAGGCCCAGTTCGCGAATCCGGACGAGAAGCTCTGGCCCGGCGCATTCGTCAACGTGCGGCTCGCGGCGCAGACTTTGAAAGACGCGGTCGTGCTGCCGCAGGCCGCGATCATCACCGCGCCGCGCGGCAAGATCGTCTATGTCGTCGATGCCGGCAACAAGGCGGCGGCGCGGCCGGTCGAAGTGACCTATCCGTTCGGCGAGGAGGCGGTCGTCAGCGGTGTCGCGCCCGGCGAGCGCGTCGTCGTCGAAGGCCGGCAGAACCTGCGCCCGGGCGCGGCCGTGGTCGAGCGCGCGCCGGCCGAAAACAGACCGCGGCGCGGCGCCGCGTCGGCGCCGGCGGGTGCGACTTCGGCGGGCGCGGGTCCATCGGCCGCGGCGTCGGCCGCCGCCGCGCCGGGCGGCGCATCGGCCGGTGCGGCGCTCTCGTCGGCCGCGCCGCTCGCGCTCGGAGGGCCCTCATGAACCTGTCCGAGCTCTTCATCCGTCGGCCGGTCCTGACGGTGCTGCTGAACGCGGCGATCGTCGTCGCCGGCGTGATCGCGTATCGAAGCATTCCGGTCGCCGCGCTGCCGAGCTACAACACGCCGGTCATCAACGTCTTCGCGCAATTGCCCGGTGCGAGCCCGGAGACGATGGCGACCTCGGTCGCGCTGCAGCTCGAAAA
>JBDTXV010000263.1:0-4321 GCA_040006015.1 Caldimonas sp. | reverse complement strand
ATCGCGTCTACACCGAAGGCAAGGGCGAGAAGCAGCCGGTCGCCGACAACAAGACGGCAGAAGGCCGCGCGAAGAATCGTCGCGTCGAAATCGAAGTGGTCGGTACGCGCGGCAAGTAACGCGTTACCGCTGAAATTGAAAACCCCGCTGCGGCGGGGTTTTCTTTTTTCGGCGATGCAGGCATCGCCCATATCGCATCGCCCTGCGCGTCGGGTTTCGGCATTCTCCGAAGCACATTCGTTACCATAGTCCGATGACCAATGCTGACCCGCAGGAGCTCGCGAAATTCAGCGAGCTCGCGCATCTCTGGTGGGACCCCGACAGTGAGTTCCGGCCGCTGCACCGGATCAATCCGTTGCGCCTCGACTGGATCGAGAGCCGCGCCGGCCTTGCCGGCAAGCGCGTGCTCGATGTCGGCTGCGGCGGCGGCATCCTCTCCGATTCGATGGCCCGGCGCGGCGCCCGCGTCCTCGGCATCGACCTCGCGACGAAGCCGCTCCGCGTCGCCCAGCTGCATGCGCTCGAGGCGGGAACGACCGACGTCGAGTATCGCGAGGTCGCCGTCGAGGCCCTGGCCGACGAGAGCCCGGCCGCGTTCGACGTCGTGACCTGCATGGAAATGCTCGAGCACGTGCCCGATCCGGCTTCGATCGTCCGCGCCTGCGCGCGGCTGGCCAAGCCCGGCGCCTGGGTCTTCTTCTCGACGATCAACCGCAACGCGAAGGCGTTCGCGTTCGCGATCGTTGGTGCCGAGCACCTGTTGCGGCTGTTGCCGAAAGGGACGCACGAATACGCGAAGTTCATTCGCCCGAGCGAGCTGGCGGCGTGGTGTCGCAGCGCGGGACTCGAGCTCGCGACGATGCGCGGCATCCAGTACAACCCGGTCACCGAACGCTACCGGCTCGGGGTCGACACCGGCGTCAACTACCTCGTCGCCTGTCGCAAGCCGGAATGAAAGCGGCGCCGCGCGCAGTGCTCTTCGATCTGGACGGCACGCTGATCGACAGCGCGCCGGACCTCGCCGCCGCCGCGAACGAAATGCGGACCACGCGTGGCCTCGCACCGCTGCCGTATGCATCGTTCCGCCCGATGGTCGGCTCGGGGGCGCGCGGAATGGTCGGTGCGGCCTTGCAGATCGGACCGGCGGACGAGGCCTTCGTCGCGTTGCGCGACGAGTTCCTGCAACGCTATGAAGGCCGGATGCTGCAGCAGACGCGTGTGTTCCCCGAGATGCTTCCGCTCCTCGACGCGCTGCGCGCGCAACGGCTGCCGTGGGGAATCGTCACGAACAAGGCGACCCGCTTCGCCGCGCCGCTGGTGCGCGCACTCGAGCTCGATCGGGAATCGCAGGCCCTCGTCTACGGTGACACGACGCCGCATTCGAAGCCGCATCCGGCGCCGCTGCTTGAAGCGGCGCGGCAGCTCGGTCTCGCCGCAGAGGAATGCGTCTACGTCGGCGACGACCTGCGCGATGTCGAGGCCGGCCATGCCGCCGCGATGGGGACGATCGTCGCGGCCTGGGGTTACCTCGGCTTCGGCGACCCGATCGAGGAATGGGGCGCGGATCACATCGTCCGCACGCCGGACGAACTCTTGAAGCTGCTGGCGATGGCCTAAACTACGTGTTCTGGGGCTGACCTGGCTTCGACGAAGGTGCGGAGTCGGAACAGTGCACGCCGAGCACCAGTTCGCTCGTTAATCCACTGGAAACAAAGTAACTGCGAACGATCAAACGTACGCTCTCGCCGCTTAAAACCGGTGAGCCTCGCAACAGTTGGCCTATGGGCTGGGTCTGACGGGTAACCGGAAGACTGCGAGGTCATACACATGGGCTCGCCTTGCGTTGCGTCATTCAGCGCCGGGCTAAATCAAGTGACTCGTGCCGAAGGTAGCGTGCTGCTGCGCGACCCGAGGCATTAAAACCAAATCAGCCAGCTAAGCGTGTAGATCTGCCCGGCAATGGCTTTCGGACGGGGGTTCGATTCCCCCCAGCTCCACCAGAAACACCTGCATGGCCTCTTCGGAGGCCATCATCGTGATCTCGTTCTCCTCGACAAGCTCACTCGTCGATCGACCACAGTCGGTCATCCGACGACAGCCGAGCCGCACTTCAATGAAGGATTCTTCATTTGCTTGCATCGCTGAAACGCGCCCGGTTTCAGGCCGCCGTTCTTCAGGCGATAGTGAGCGAAGCACGCTTGGCTTTGCGCGTACTTCTTGCGCAGCGCCGCGCAGCGACTCTCTCCTTGCCGCGGGCCGCTCAACGAGCCCGCGGTGCTCGAAGAAGGCGCAGGCCGGACATCTTGCCGCGCCGCTCCTGGGCCCGCAGTCGTTCCGCTGCTAGGGACGACCGAACCGGAAACCGATCGGTCGCTTTCGGGAGGGTCTGCGGCCAGTGTCGGCATCGCCGACGCGCAGAGCGCCAGAACGAGAACGACCAGCCCGGGCAGCGCAACGTACTTAGTACGACTTTGAGGGAGTACTGGGTTCATGTGAGGTGCCGGAGATGTGCCGAATGCTACCGCCCGCTCCCCGCGACAATGCCTGAATCATGGCCTGCCGGAGGATTGGCACCGTGAAGATGGTCATACGCTGGTTGCAGATAGGTGAATCGCAGACCGGATCCTCGATCCTGCCGGCCAGCGAGCTCGATCCGTCCGCCCAGCGTTTGCGCCGAGGATCGGGCAATCGCCAGGCCGAGCCCGCTTCCGGATGAAGCGCTTCCCAGCACTCGCACGAAGGGCTCGAAGACACGCTCGAGCTCGCCTGACGCGATGCCGGGCCCTGTGTCCTCGACCACAAAGCAGGTTTCACCGCCTTCAAGCAGCACGCTGACGTCGACCGAGCCACCCGCCGGCGTATAGCGAACGGCGTTGTCGATCGCATTGCGCACCAGCGCGTAGGCGTGAAACCGATCACCCTCGATCGCCGCCGCAGAGTCGAGCCGCAGGCAACCCAGATCAACGCCCTTGATATCGGCCATCGGCAGCGTCTCCTCGATGGCGTCTCGCACCAGCTCGGCGAGATTCAGTCGCTCCTGCACCATGGGCGCCGCGCCCTGCAGCCGCGCAAGGCTGAGCAGCTGGTCGATCAGCGACGACATCTGCGCGAGACCCTGGCGCAGCACGCCCACACGCTCCCGAGCCTCGGGCGGCAGCGTCGCGTGCAGGACATTCTCGGCCTGCACGATGAGGGTGGCCACGGGGGTGCGCAACTCGTGCGCAGCGTCGGAGACAAAACGACGCTGCTGCTCGAGAGCCAGCGCGAGCCGTGATATCAGCCGATTGAACGCCTGCACCAGATGCAACGCTTCGAGCGGAATCTGTCGCTCGTCGAGGGGCTCGGGACGATCGCCGGCGAGATGGTCGACGGCTTCCGACATCGCCTTCATGGGAACAAACGCCCTGCGAAGCACGAGGCCGACGATCGACAGGAGAACCGGGATCAGCACCAGCGATGGCAAGAGAGTGAGCAGGGCCGAACTCCTCGCAACTTCGTCGCGAACGGCGATTCGCTGTGCCACGGCGAATCGCTGCCCGGTGGCATTGGTCGCCACGACTGCGCGCCAGCCAACGCCGGACGCCTCGAGCGACTGCAAGCCAGGCGGCAGGTCGGCCGTCAGGATCGGGGCCATGCTGGGCGATGGTTCTGCCGGCGATGGCTGAAGGCGACGGACGACATAGTTCGTTTCGGCGTCTTCGTCATTGCGCGGCGCGAATCTTTGTGACTCCGGCAATGCCGAACCCTTGGCAAGCAGCGCCGCGACGTTTTGGAGCTGAGTGTCCTGGAGTTCCTTCGCGTCCTGGAAAGTCAGCACGAAGGAGAACGCGGAGGCCACGAGCCCGGCACCGAGGATCGCGGCGAACAGCCACACGGAGAGGCGCCTGCGGATCGACGTGTTCATCGGTCAGTGGTCCAGCGGACTGCGCGCGACCATCCAGCCCAAGCCGCGGACGTTTCGGATGCTGTCGGCGCCGAGTTTGCGACGCAGGCCATGGATGATGTATTCGACGACGTTGCTTTCGATCTCCTCGTCCGAGCCGTAGATCCTTTCCTCGAGCTGGGCACGCGACAGGACCGCTCCTGGGCGCACCAGCAGCTCGCGCAGCAGCGCGAACTCGCGGCTCGACAGCCTCTGCTCGATGCCCGCACGGGCGACGATCTTTGTCGCCGGGTCGAGTACCAGGACCCCATTGCCAAGCATTGGCGATGCATCACCGCTGCGGCGACGGTCAAGGGCGCGGATGCGCGCGAGCAGTTCCTCGACCGCGAACGGCTTGACCAGGTAGTCGTCGGCGCCGGCATCGAGGCCTTCGACCCG
>JBDTXV010000262.1:0-4327 GCA_040006015.1 Caldimonas sp. | reverse complement strand
ACGACCTCGACCTTGCGCGCGATGCCTTCGAGCAGGCCGCGCACGCGCTTTTCCCAATCCGGCGCGACGACGACGAGCCTGCAATCGGAATGGTCGAGCACGTAGCGCATCTGCTCCGGCTGCGACAGCAGGTTGACCGGGTTGACGCAGACCCCGCCGCGAAGCGCGCCCAGCAGCCAGCGCACCGTGCCGAGTCCGTTCGGCATCACCAGCGAGATCGTGTCGCCGGCGCCGACGCCGCGCGCACGCAGCTGCGCCGCGGTCGTGCGGCAGCCGCGCGCGAGCTGCGCATAGGTGATGCTCGCGCCGCTCTCGGTCGCGAGCGCATAGATCGCGTCGGGCCGCGCCGCGGCCTGCGCGTCGATCAGCTCGCGGACGGTCGCGGGCGGGCGCGCTGCCGCGAGGCTCATGCGTTGCCGAACTTGTCGAAATAGGACCCGAAGATCTCGGTCTCGGTCGGCACGCGCTCGGCGATCGGCCGCGAGATGCGCGTGATGTTCAGGTAGTGCCGGTAGTTCATGTTGTCGGAGAAATTGTTCTTGCCCCAGGTGCCGCAGCCCATCGACAGCGAGAACGGCAGGCCGTTGTCGAAGCTGCCGCCGGTCGCGATGCAGTGCGCCTGGTCGACGATCACGCGCGAGACCGGCAACGTCAGCCCGAGGTGCAGCGCCCGATCGGCGTTGCGGCTGTGCAGGCCGACCGAGTGGCCGGCGCCTTCGTACGCGTAGATGCGCTCGACCATCGCGGCGGCGGCGTCGAAATCGGCGACGCGGTACAGCGCGAGCACGGGGCTCAGCTTCTCGCCCGAGAACGGATGGTCGTGACCGACCGCATCTTCCTCGACCATCAGGATGCGCGGCTTGCGCGCGGCGATCGCGTCCCACGCGGCGCGTGCGGCCGGCGCGTCGAGCGCGGCGGCGCGCTCGGCGATCGCTTGCGCCGACTGGCCGATCGCCGCCGGAGCGAGCTTGCCGTCGGGCCACATCAGCCGCTGCAGCG
Organism: Caldimonas sp.; assembly: GCA_040006015.1. Lineage (GTDB taxonomy): Bacteria > Pseudomonadota > Gammaproteobacteria > Burkholderiales > Burkholderiaceae_C > Schlegelella_A. The sequence goes on along the minus strand of JBDTXV010000262.1, from coordinate 3,328 downwards.
CTACCTTCTGCGCCGTGCTCAGCAGCACCGCGCCGCGCGCCTCGAGCGCGCGCACGGTTTCGCGATAGACCGCGTCGACGACGACGAGGCTGTTCTCCGACGAGCAGCTGGTCGCGTTGTCGAACGTCTTCGAGCGCACGATCCGGTCGGCGGCGAGCGCGACATCGGCGCTCTCGTCGACGATCCCGGCGACGTTGCCGGCGCCGACGCCGAACGCCGGCGTGCCGCTCGCGTAGGCCGCGCGCACGTTGGCCTGCGAGCCGGTCGCGACGACGAGATCGCAGCGCCGCATCAGCTCGTGCGTCGACTGCTTGCTGACCGGTGACGGCAGGATCTGCACCAGATCGCGCGGCGCGCCGATCCGGTCGAACTGCGCATGGATGAATTCGATCAGCTTCGCGCCGGTGGCCCAGCCTTTCGGCGACGGCGCGACGATCACCGCGTTGCGGCCCTTCAGCGCGTTGATGATCTTGTTCGCCGGCGTCGCGCCGGGGTTCGTCGACGGCGTGATCGCGCAGACGACGCCGACCGGACGCGCGATCTCGACGATGCCGGTCGCCGCGTTCTCCGCGATCACGCCGACCGACTTCGCGCCTTTCAGGTCGCGCAGCAGGCCGAGCGTCTTGCGATGGTTCTTCGCGATCTTGTCGGCGACGTTGCCGATGCCGGTGTCGGCAACCGCGAGCTCGGCGAGCGCGCGGTTGCGCGCCGGCTCGATGATGGCCCAGCCGGCCGCGGCGACGAGCTCGTCGACGCGCGCCTGGTCGTAGCCGTCGGCGATGCGCTGCGCGGCGCGGGCGCGGCGGACAAGCTCGCCGACCGCGGTCTCGGCCTCGGTCGCGACGCCTGCATCGGGATGATTCATGGGGTTCTCCGGCGAACGCGGTTCGTCATTCCGCCTTCAGGTTTGCTTCCTTGGCCAGCTTGGCCCATTTGACGAGCTCGACGTTGACGACCTTGCCGAGCGCTTCGGGCGGGCCGCCGACGCCTTCGGCGCCCTGCGCGAGAAGTTTCTCCTTGATTTCCGGTTCGGCGACGACCGCGTTCAGCGCGCGGTTCAGGCGTTCGATGATCGGCTTCGGCGTCTTTGCCGGGACGAACATCGCGTACCACGAATCGACGTCGAAGTCGGCGACGCCGGCTTCCTGCATCGTCGGCACATCGGGGAAGGCCGCGCTGCGTTTCACGGTCGAGACCGCGAGCGCCTTGACCTTGCCCTGCTTGACGAACTGCGCTGCGGCCGGAATGGAGACCCACAGCAGCGGCACCTGCCCGCCGATCACGTCGGTCATCGCCGGGCCGCCGCCGCGGTATGGAATGTGCGTCATTTGCGTGCCGGTGCGCAGCTTCAGCAGCTCGCCCGCCAGGTGTCCGGGCGAGCCGTTGCCGACCGAGCCGAACGAGATCGTGCCCGGCTTCGCCTTCGCGAGCGCGATCAGCTCGGCGACGGTGTTCGGCGCGAACTGCATGTTCGCGATCAGGATCTGCGGCAGCGACGCGACGGTGCCGACCGGCTCGAAATCCTTCGCGGTGTCGAACGGCAGCTTCGTGTAGAACGACGGATTGATCGTGTGCGACGACAGCGTGAACAGCACCGTGTAGCCGTCGGGCGGCGACTTCGCGACGACATCGGTGCCGAGCGAGCCGGCCGCGCCGCCGCGGTTGTCGATGATGATCGGCTGGCCGAGCGCCCGATGGAATCGTTCCTGCACGATGCGCGCGATCACGTCGGTGCCGCCGCCGGGCGGATACGGCACGACGAACTTGATCGGCTTGTCCGGATAGCCGGGCTGCGCCAGCGCGGCGCCGGGCGCCGCGGCGAGCGCGCCGAGCGCGACGCCGGCGGAAAGGGCGAGGGCGTGCAGAAATCGGAACGGCAGTTTCATCGAGTCTCCTTCGGGATTCAGGGCTTGCGGCTCTGCGGCCGCGCGACTAGGGGCGGATCGATGCGGCAGCCGAGCGCGACGCTCGCGTCGCGCGCACAGGCGCGGATGCCTTCGGCGAGCACGCGGACCCGGCTGCGCGCGAAGCGTATCGACGGCGCGCTGAGGCCGACCGCGGCGACCGGCTCGCCGCGCGCATCGAAGATCGGCGCGCCGAGACCGCAGACGCCGAGACGCCATTCTTCGCGGTTCTCGGCATAGCCGCGCGCCGCGGTGCGCTCGAGCTCGGCGTGCAGCGTCGCGTAGTCGGTGATGCTGTTCGGCGTGTGCGCCTTCAGCGTGCCGAAGCGCTCGCGCAGCTGCGCGAGCGTCGGACGTGCGGCGGCGAGCAGCGCCTTGCCCGACGCGACGCAGCAGGCCGGTGCGCGCCCGCCGATGCGCGAATACGCGGCGACCGGCAGCGGGCTGTCGAACTTGTCGAGGTAGACGATCTCGGCGCCGTCGAGGCGGGCCAGGTGGATCGTCTCGCCGCTCGCCGCGGCGAGCACCGCGAGATGCGGCCGTGCGAGCACGGTCACGTCGGCATCGACGCCGAGCAGCGCGCCGAGCTCGAACAGGCGCAGGCTCGGCCGGTACGCGCTGGTCGCGGCGTTCTGCGCGGCCCAGCCGCACTCGACCAGCGTCTGCAGCGTGCGGTGCGCGTTGCTGCGCGCGAGGCCGAGCTCGCGCGCGACGTCGGTCACGCGGCATTCGCCCGGCTGGCGCGCCATCCATTCGAGCACCGAGAGTCCCTTCGCGAGCGTGGAGTCCATCTGGGTTCGGTCGGCGGGGGATGTGGGCGGTGGGTGGGAGCAGCGTGTCTGCGTGTTCTGAAATATGGAACACGATTCGGATATGTGGAACTTTAGGCCGGTCCTGCGTCCTTGTCAATCGGGGCCTTCGAGGCGGTGGCTATCATCGTTCGACGCCGCAATCCGCGCGGCGCAGCGAACCGCCCTCGATGACGCGCCGCCCGAACATCGTCTTCATCGTCGCCGACGATCTCGGCTATGCCGACCTCGGCTGCTACGGCGGGCGCGTCCCGGTCTCGCCGGTGCTGGACCGTCTCGCCGCCGGCGGCCTGATGCTGACGCAGGGCTACGCGAACTCGCCGGTCTGCTCGCCGACGCGCTTCGCGCTGATGACGGCGCGCTATCAATACCGGCTGCGCGGCGCCGCCGAGGAGCCGATCAACAGCAAGAGCCGCGGCAGCACGACGCTCGGCCTGCCGCCCGACGTGCCGACCTTGCCGTCGCTGCTGCGCGCGGCCGGCTATCGCACCGCGCTCGTCGGCAAGTGGCACCTCGGCTATCCGCCGGCGTTCGGGCCGCTGCGCTCGGGCTACGACGAGTTCTTCGGGCCGATGTCGGGCGGCGTCGACTACTTCAGCCATTGCGATTCGCGCG
>JBDTXV010000261.1:0-4341 GCA_040006015.1 Caldimonas sp. | reverse complement strand
GAGGGCATCGAGGGCACCGGCATAGGGATGACGCTGAGCCGCGAACTCGTGCGGCTGATGGGCGGCGATGTACAGGTGGCCAGCATCGTCGGCATCGGCACGCGCGTGCGCGTGACGCTGCAGAATCTGCCGGCGGCCGCGATCGAGCCGCTGCCGCTGGACGCAGTCTCTGCGGGCGACGAGGCAAAACCGGAGCCGCGCGGCGTCGTTCTCTACATCGAGGACAACGAGGTCAACCTGCTGCTGGTCGAGCAGATGTTGGCGCGCTTCGACGGCGTCACGATGCTGGGCGCGAAGGACGGCATCAGCGGCATCGCCGTGGCGCGCACGTCGCAGCCCGACCTCGTGCTGCTCGACATGCACCTGCCCGACATCGACGGCTTCGAAGTGCTCGCGCGTCTGCGCAGCGACCCGCAGACGCGGCATCTGTGCGTGGTCGCGCTTTCGGCGAGCGCGATGCCGGACGAAGTCGACCGGGCGCGTCGCCACGGCATCGTCGATTACTGGACCAAGCCGCTCGAAATGCGCAGCTTCCTCGATGCCTTCGCGCGTCTGATGCCGCACGCGCTGTAGCCGGCGCGCTGCCGACCCGGCCGCCGCCCGCGTTGCATTGCGCCTTGAACCGGCGGCCGAGCGGTCGCATATGGTCTTTCTCGACGCTGTGTCACCCGCCGATGCCTCTGATAGTCATTTCCGCGCTGCTGCACTCCTACGTCGGCTGGCGCATCGTCCCGGCGCTGCCGGGGCCGTGGCCGGCGGCCGCATTCGCGACGCTGCTCGCCGCATCGGCGGTCCTGATGCCGTTCGGCCTCTGGGCCCGGCGCATCCGGTCGCAGCCACTTTCGGACCGGCTTGCGTGGATCGGGCTGCTGCTGATGGGACTGTTCTCGTCGCTATTCGTGCTGACCTTGCTGCGCGATGCGGCGCTGTTGCTCGCGTTCGCGATACTCGCGGCGCGCCCGTCGGCCTTTTCGTTCGACCTCCTGGCCGCGTGGACCGCGGCGAGCGTGCCGCTGGTTGGGATCGGCGTCACGCTGCTCGGGCTCGTCAATGCGCGGCGTACCGCCGCGGTCGTCAGCGTCGACGTCCCGATCGTCGACCTGCCTGAAGCGCTGCACGGATTCACGATCGCGCAGATCAGCGACGTGCATGTCGGCCCGACGATCAAGCGCGACTACCTCGATTCGATCGTCGGCGCGGTCAATCGCATCGGCGCCGACATGGTCGCGGTCACCGGCGACCTGGTCGACGGTCCGGTGGAGCGCCTCGCCGGCCACGTCGCGCCGCTCGCCCGTCTCGTCTCGCGGCACGGCACGTTCTTCGTGACCGGCAACCACGAGTACTACTCCGGCGCTCCGGCGTGGATCGCCGAACTGCGGCGGCTCGGCTTGCAGGTGCTGCTGAACGAGCACGTCGTGCTGCGTCACGGTGCCGCGAGCGTCGTTGTCGCCGGCGTCACCGACTTCGGCGCCCATCACTACGGCGAGCGCTACCGCAGCGATCCGCAGGCGGCACTTGCCGGGGCGCCGGCCGACGCGCCGGTGCGCGTGCTGCTCGCGCACCAGCCACGCAGTGCGATGGCGGCTGCCGACGCCGGCTTCGACCTGCAACTGTCTGGGCATACCCACGGTGGCCAGTTCCTGCCATGGAACTTCCTGGTCCGCCTGCAGCAGCCGTTCACGGCCGGCCTGCATCGCTGGCGTGCTCTCTGGGTCTATACGAGCCGGGGCACCGGCTACTGGGGTCCGCCGAAGCGTTTCGGCGCGCCGTCGGAGATCACGCGGCTGCGCTTGGTGCCGGCAGGGGCCGGCTGAGCGCGCCGGCCCAGACCGCGGCACGCGTCCCCTTACAATCGACCGGTTTGACCGGCGCACCGATGCCCGGTGTCTACGAGGAATCCGTCGTGTTCATCTCTGAAGCTTTTGCGCAGGCTGCGCCGCCCGCTGCCGCTGCCGCCGATTCGCCGTTCGGCAATCTCGGCACGATGCTGCCGCTGGTCCTGATGTTCGTGGTGCTGTACTTCGTGATGATCCGGCCGCAGATGAAGCGGCAGAAGGAACACAAGACGATGGTCGAGGCGCTCGCGAAGGGCGACGAAGTCGTCACGACGGGCGGTCTGCTCGGCAAGATCACGAAGATCGGCGAAAGCTTCATCGGCATCGAGATCGCGAACGGCGTGGAGATCCAGGTGCAACGCGCGGCGGTCGTGCAGGTGCTTCCGAAGGGCACCGTCAAGTAGGGCTCGGCGGCTGCGGCGCCGCGAGCGTCGCGCACGCCGGTCGCCCGAGGGGAAACCGATGAATCGCTATCCGTTGTGGAAATACGCGACGTTGCTCGTCGCGTTGCTGGTCGCGCTGGTCTACACGCTGCCGAACTTCTTTCCGGAAGCGCCGGCGGTGCAGGTCAGCAGCGGCAAGGCGACGCTGAAGATCGATGCGTCGCTCGCGCCGCGGGTCGAGAAGATCCTTGCCGACGCCGCGCTGAAGGCCGATTTCGTCCGCTTCGACGGCAACTCGGTCAAGGCGCGCTTCGAAGATCTGGACAGCCAGCGCAAGGCCAAGGATGCGATCACGAAGGCGCTGAATCCGGACCCCGAGGATCCGGCCTACATCGTCGCGTTGAACCTGTTGTCGCGTTCGCCGCGCTGGCTCACGGCGATGCACGCGCTGCCGATGTTCCTCGGCCTCGACCTGCGCGGCGGCGTCTACTTCCTGATGCAGGTCGACATGAAGTCGGCGCTGACCAAGAAGGCCGAGGCGCTGACCGGCGACATCCGCTCGCTGCTGCGCGACAAGAACATCCGCCACACCGGCATTTCCCGCGACGGCAACGACGTCGCGATCCGCTTCCGCGACAACGAGACGATGGTCGCGGCGCGCACGCTGCTGCAGGACCAGCTGCCCGACCTGCAATGGCTGGACGGCGCCGACGGCAGCGACTTGAAGCTCACCGGCAGCCTGAAGCCCGCAGCGGCACGCCTGGTCCAGTCGACCGCGATCACGCAGAACATCACGACCCTGCACAACCGGGTCAACGAGCTCGGCGTCGCCGAGCCGGTGATCCAGCAGCAGGGCCAGGACCGTGTCGTCGTCCAGCTGCCCGGAGTGCAGGACACCGCGAAGGCGAAGGACATCATCGGCCGCACCGCGACGCTCGAACTGCGCATGGTCGACGACAGCACCGAGGGCCGCGCCGCAGCCGGCGGAACCGGGCCGGTGCCGTTCGGCACCGAGCGCTACACCGAGCGTGGCGGCGCCCCGCTGATTGTCAAGCGCCAGGTCGTACTGACCGGCGACAACCTGACCGACGCGCAACCCGGCTTCGACAGCCAGACCCAGGAACCCGTCGTGCACCTGACGCTCGATGCGAAGGGCGCGCGCATCATCAAGGATGTCTCGCGCGAGAACGTGGGCAAGCGCATGGCGATCCTGCTGTTCGAGAAGGGCAAGGGCGAAGTCGTCACCGCCCCGGTGATCCGCTCCGAGCTGGGCAGCCGGATCCAGATCTCGGGCCGGATGACGACTGCCGAGGCGAACGACAACGCGCTGTTGCTGCGCGCCGGCTCGCTCGCCGCGCCGATGGACATCATCGAGGAGCGCACGATCGGGCCGAGCCTCGGCGCCGAGAACATCTCGAAGGGCTTCAACAGCGTGATCTTCGGCTTTGCCGCGATCGCGATCTTCATGTGCGTCTACTACCAGCTGTTCGGCGTCGTCTCGACGCTCGCGCTCGGCTTCAACCTGCTGCTGCTGGTCGCGCTGCTGTCGATGCTGCAGGCGACGTTGACCTTGCCCGGCATCGCGGCGATCGCGCTGACGCTCGGCATGGCGATCGATGCGAACGTGCTGATCAACGAGCGGGTGCGCGAAGAGCTGCGCGCCGGCGCCGCGCCGCAGGTCGCGATCAACACCGGCTACGAGCGCGCGTGGGCGACGATCCTCGACTCGAACGTGACGACGCTGATCGCGGGCGTCGCGCTGCTGACCTTTGGCTCGGGTCCGGTGCGTGGTTTCGCGATCGTCCACACGCTCGGCATCCTGACGTCGATGTTCTCGGCGGTCGTCTTCTCGCGTGGGCTCGTGAACCTTTGGTACGGCCGCCAGAAGCGACTGAAGGGCGTCTCGATCGGCCAGGTCTGGAAGCCGCAGGCGTCGGCGCCGGCCAAGGGCTGAACGCCTCCATTCGGCAGAACGCAGCGCAAGCAAAAGGCAAGAGATGGAATTCTTCAGGATCCGGCGCGACATCCCGTTCATGCGGCATGCGCTGGTGTTCAACATCGTCTCGCTGCTGACCTTTCTCGCCGCGGTGTTCTTCCTGGCGACGCGCGGCCTGCACTTCTCG
>JBDTXV010000260.1:0-4352 GCA_040006015.1 Caldimonas sp. | reverse complement strand
AGTGCGAAGGCTGGCTCGAAGGCTATCTGCTGACCGGCCGGCACGGCCTCTTCAACTGCTACGAGGCCTTCGTCCACATCGTCGACTCGATGTTCAACCAGCACGCGAAGTGGCTGAAGGTGACGTCGCGCATTCGGTGGCGACGGAAGATCGCGTCGCTCAACTTCCTGCTCGCCTCGCACGTCTGGCGGCAGGACCACAACGGCTTCACGCACCAGGATCCTGGCTTCATCGACCACGTCATCAACAAGAAGGCGGAGGTCGTTCGCGTCTACCTGCCGCCCGACGCCAACTGCCTGCTCTCGGTCATGGACCACTGTTTGCGCAGTCGGCACTACGTCAATGTCGTCATCGCCGGCAAGCATCCGGCATCGCAGTGGCTGTCGAGGGACTATGCCGCCGCCCATTGCGCCGCGGGCATCGGCATCTGGGACTGGGCCAGCAGCGACCCCAACGTGGCGCCCGACGTTGTCATGGCCTGCTGCGGCGATGTGCCGACGCTCGAGACGCTGGCGGCAGTCTCGCTCTTGCGCGAGCACCTTCCCGAGCTCAAGGTGCGCGTCGTCAACGTCGTCGACCTGATGAAGCTACAGCCACAGAGCGAGCATCCCCACGGCCTGAGCGACGAAGACTTCGAAGAGTTGTTCACCGTCGACAAGCCCGTCATCTTCGCCTTCCACGGCTACCCGTTCCTTATTCACCGGCTGACGTATCGGCGCGCCAACCACGGCAATATCCACGTGCGCGGCTACAAGGAGGAGGGCACGATCACGACCGCGTTCGACATGACCGTTCTCAACGATCTCGATCGATTCCATCTTGTGATCTCGGCCATCGACCGATTGCCGCAGACCGGTGAGCGCGGCCTTGCGCTCAAGCGGGGGCTACACAGCAAGTTAATCGAGCACAAGCGCTTCATCGATCAGCACGGACAGGACATGCCCGAAGTCCGCAACTGGAAATGGCAGGACTGACAGCGATGTCGGGTCGGCAGTCGCTGCGAGCTCTAGAGCGCAGACACACCCATTTGCCGTAGCAACCTCCGAGCGCGGCGAATACAACGCCGGCAGCGGCATGTTCAGCCGCCCGCTCGGGCATTCGCCACAGGCGCTTCCACTCGGCCATCGGCAGCCGCGAGTCAAGCGCGACGGTAGCCTTCGGCACATCCGTCTCGGGCCATACCGAAAGGCCTCTCAGAAATTGCTGGTCGCTAGCCCGGTCGCTGTAGCGCGCTATCGCCCATTCGAAAACCAGTTGTTTTCCGAATACGTGGGTGCAGGTCAACGGTGACACGCCGTCAGCGGTTTGCACAGAGCCTCTACGACTGCCGCCGGTCGCGCAGGTGACTGAGTGACCTGACTTTCCAATATCGCTGGTCATCCTTCGCCCTCTTTGATCACCGGTGCATAACTTCACGGGCACTCAATCCTGGCGCCGTTCTCGATGTCCTCGCTCCCGGACGATCTTGGTTCTATGAAGTTGCAATCGCGCCGCCGGCCGCGTTTAGGCGCAATGCGGACCCGCGGGTATGCTCGCTCGGTATGTCCCGTGGGATGCGTCGATGAAATGCGGCCATTGCCAGTTCGACGTTTCTGTCGGCTTCGCCTTCTGCCCCGGCTGCGGGCACAAGCTTGCGCTCGCGCCTGTCGCGCCGCCCGTCACACCTGACGCAGATCGCCGCTCCGCCACCGTCCTCTTCGCCGACCTCTCCGGCTTCACCGCAATCTCCGAACGCCTTGACCCCGAGGACGTCCGTCGCCTGCAGACCGACCTGTTCGCCGCCCTCCGCGCCGTAATCGACCGCTTCGACGCCTACCCGGAGAAGTTTATCGGCGACGCGGTGGTGGCCATCTTCGGCGCGCCGACGGCGCACGAGGACGACCCGCAGCGCGCCTTGCGCGCGGCGCTCGAGATGCACGAGTGCGCGGCCGAGCTCAGCGAGCGCTGGCGCGATCAGCTAGGCGGCCCTCTTGCGCTGCACGTCGGAATCAACACCGGCCGGGTCGTGGCCGGCAACCTTGGCACCTCGGCTGATGCAGTCTATGCCGTGACCGGCGATGCCGTTAACACGGCGGCACGCCTGCAGGCGGCGGCGGGCGTGGCGCAGACGCTGGTCAGCCACGCCACTTACGAGCTGACGAAGCGCGAGTTCGCTTTCCAATCAGCCGGAACGTTGACCTTAAAGGGCAAAGCCGAGCCGCTGCAGGTCCATCGGCTGCTCGGCGTTGACGCGGTTCGGCCGCGCGATTTGCGCGGTTTGGCCGCGCACGGGCTCGAGGCCCCGCTCATCGGCCGCGACGCGGAGCTCGCGCACGTGCTCTCGACCGCGCTGCGCGTCGCCGAGTGTGGCGCGCACGTCTTGAGCCTGCTCGCCCAGGCAGGCGTCGGCAAGACACGACTGGTCGACGCCCTGCTGGAGCGGCTGAGCGGCGCCGCAGGGTTTGGCCACGCGTCGGTGCGCCGCGTCGTCTGCTCGTCGGTCGGCCCACGGCCTTACGGCATCACCGGGGGCCTGTTCTGCGAGGCGTACGGCATCGCACCCGCGGATTCCCTCGAAGCGGCGCGCGGCAAGGTCGAAGCGGGCCTGCGCGCGCTCGGCGCCCCCGAGGTCGAGATCGAACTGGTGGTGCCGGTGGTGGGCTACATCCTAGGTCTGCAATCCGTCGAGCGATCGAGCGAGATCGAGCCCGAGCGGCTCAAGCGACAGATCTTCATGACGATGCGCACGGTGCTCGAGCGCCGCCTCGTCCTGGGGCCACTGGTGCTGGTGCTCGAGGACCTGCAGTGGGCCGACGCGGCGTCAATCGAAGTCATGCAAACGCTCGCCGATTGGCTCTGCGAGCGCCCGCTGCTAGTGGTGATGACGGGCCGGCCGCCGTTCGACCCGGCCAGCTTCGACTTCGCCCGGGCCTCGCACACCGTGCTCCGGCTGGAGCCCCTTGCCGACGACGCGATCGATGCCCTGCTGGCCGCTTTCTTCGGCGCCGGTGCCGAGTCTCCGCTCGAGCGCGCGCTGCACGACCGCATCGTTCGCCAGGCGGGCGGCAATCCCTTCTATCTAGAGGAGGTCGTTCGCGGTCTCATCGCGAATGGCGTGCTGACGCGCAGCGCGGACGGTCGTTGGCGCTGCGCGTCCGCGGCCGCCACCGTGGAGGTGCCGTCGTCGATCGAGGGCCTGTTGTTGTCGCGAATCGATCGTCTGCCGCCACCGGCCCGCCACATGCTGCAGTGTGCCGCCATCCTCGGGCCTCTGTTCGAGTCGGCGCTGTTGAGTGCAGTCGATGAATCAGTGGGCGATCTGACCCTGCTCGCGATGCTGTGCGAAGCCGAGCTGCTGGTGCCGATTGCGGCTACGGAGGCGAAAGCCGTGTCGCATCCCGCCGCGCGTTATCGCTTTGCCAGCACGATGGCGCATGACGTGGCGTACCAGAACCTGCTGCTGCGCCGGCGGACCGAGCTGCACCAGCGCGCCGGCACCGTGCTCGAAGGGTTGCACGGCACGCATCCGGCGCGCCTGGAAGACCTCGAGGCGCTCTGTCATCACTTCAGCCACGGCGAGGACCGCGAGCGCGGCGCGCGCTACCTGGTGAGCGCCGGCGACTGGGCGCGCGGCATCTACGCCAACGAGGATGCCCTGCGCTACTACGCGCGCGCGCTTGACATCCTCGAGAGCGGCCGCCCGCGCGACGACGCGGCGATTGCCACCGTCCGCGAGCACATGGGCGACCTGCTTGGCCCGATCGGCCGCCGCGACGAGGCGCGCGCGCAGTTCGATGCCGTCCTCGCCATCGCCCGTGCCGGCGCGCCGCACCGGGTGCGCGAGGCGCGCGTGCAGCGCAAGCTGGCCGGCCTGCTCTGGGACGCCGGCGAGCGCGAGCACAGCTTCGCCTGTCTACTCGAAGGCTTGCAGCTGCTCGGTGGCGACGGCGAAGCGGTGGCGATCGACGTCGACACCGGCATCGAGCTGGCCCACCTGTGCCAGGAGATGGGGCGGCTTTCGTTCCGGACCGGCGACAACCAGGGCGCAGTCGACTGGACCGGGCGTGCGCTGCAGCAGGCCGAGCGCGCGGCCGGGCTCGGCGCCGACGATCAGGTCCATCGCCGTGCTGCCGCCGCGGCAATCTCGCACGCGCACAACACCCTCGGCGCCGCGCTGGCCCGGCTCGATCGCTCGGCCGAAGCCGTCACCCACATCGAGCGCAGCGTCACAGTCGCACAGGAGGCGGGGCTGCTGCAGGCGGCCTGCCGCAGCTACGCCAATCTCGGCGTGCTGTACGCGACGCTCGACCCGAGGCGGGCCGTGCAGACCTGCCGGCTCGGCCTCGAGACCGCGCAGAAGATCGGCGACCTCG
>JBDTXV010000259.1:0-4370 GCA_040006015.1 Caldimonas sp. | reverse complement strand
TGTAGTCGGCCGAGACCGGCACGTTGTCGACCGGGTTGAAGCTGTCGGCGGCGTCGGCGAAGAAGGCCGAGCCGAAGACCGGCAGCATGCGCCCGGTCGCGGCTTCGACGAACTTCTGGAACTCGCTCGGCTTCGGTGGCGCGCGCCGGATCCGGCGCAGGTCGAACGTCTGGCCCTGCTGCTGGCCCTGGCGCAGATCGGACGAATTGCCGTTCGGAAAGGTCGGCGTGCGTGTGATCGAGCCGCCCTGGAACTGCGCCGCGCCGCCGCCGCCTTGACTCTGCCCGCCGGAAAAGGCGCCCGGCATCTGGTTCGATCGCGACGGGTAGGCCCCCGGCGTGCTGAAGGTTCCGCCCTGGTCATCGATGTCGTCGGCGCCGAGCGCGGGGCCGATCAGGAAGAACAGCGCGGCGAGGAGGCCGTAGGAGCGGGTGCGAAAGACGGTCATCGGGAGTGGCGGGCCACAGATTCGGTTACGGAGGCGGGTCCGGAGTGCCGGTCGACCGCGCCGCGGCGCATTCCGACCCTGTCGGCGCGGCGCGGGGTCAGCCCGTCGATGGTAACGGATGCGACTGCGCCGGCCAGTGCCTACTCCTTGCGATAGGCGTCGTGGCAGGCCTTGCAACTGCGAGCAGTCTCGCCGACCGCGGCCTTGATCGCATCGAGATTGCCGGTCTTGGCCGCGACGTTGAGCTTGGCGATGTCGTCGTTCGATTTCGCCGCGGCCGCTTTGAACTTGTCCATCTCGGCCCAGATCTTCGGCTCGGCCTTCGTGTCGCCGAGATCGCTGCCGTCGATGAACCCCGAAAACTGCCAGCGTGAGACGACGGCGGCGACCTCGGCATTGTCGGCAACCGCCTTGGCATCGAACGGGACCCGGCCGTTGGCCATCGCGAAGACGCGGCCGATGTGGGTGTTCATCAGCGACATCGCGGCCTTTCGATACTTGATCGCGTCTTCCGACTTCGCGAACTGGGCGGCCGCCGGGAGCGCGGTCGCCGCAGCCGCGATCGCGATCGCGCCGAGTCGCGTCGAATTGAAGAACAGGGTCATGCAGTCTCCCGTGGCAGTGCTGTCTTCGAAGCGTCCGGTCTCGACGCCCGGGTGGTTCGCGCCGCGAGTCTAAGCAACGCGGTGACCGGCCGTCGGTGCCTCGGGAAAATACCCATGCGGAGCCGCCCCGGCGCTTCGGTCATCGCGCTCCGGTTATCGTTGCGCGATGGATCGAAGCCGGCCGGACGAATGAGCGACGAGTGAGCGACGAAACGATCCCGGTGCGCATCTGGGACCTGCCGACCCGCACCTTTCACTGGGTCCTGGCGCTGTGCGTCGTCGGTTCGCTCGCCAGCGCCAAGATCGGCGGCAATGCGATGGTCTGGCACCTGCGCAGCGGCTACGCAGTTTTCGCTCTGCTGCTGTTCCGTTTGCTGTGGGGCTTTTTCGGCGGACGCTGGTCGCGCTTCAGCAACTTCGCGTACGCGCCGGCGGCGAGCATTCGCTATCTGCGCAGGCGCAGCCGGCCGGAGGAGCGTCACGAGGTCGGCCACCATCCGCTCGGCGCGTTGTGGGTCTTCGGCCTGCTCGCGGTACTGGCGGTCCAGGTCGGCACCGGGCTCTTCGCCGACGACGAGATCGCGACGACCGGGCCGCTGATCCGGTTCGTCTCGGGACGGACGAGCAGCCTGCTGACGCATTGGCACACGACGTTCGGCCAGGGGCTGATCTTCGCGCTGGTCGCGCTGCATCTCGCCGCGCTGGCCTACTACCTGTTCGTGCGCAAGAACAATCTGCTGCGGCCGATGCTGAGCGGCAACAAGCGACTGACCGCAGACGTTCCGGCCTCGGTCGACACGGCCGCCTCACGCCTGGTCGCGCTCGCGCTCTTCGGCGTGTGCGTCGTCGTCGTCGTCTGGCTCGTCGGACTCGGCGGCTGACGCGCCGCGTTCGACCGGAAGCGCAATATCCTCGGCATGGCTTCGAAAAACGACCGTCACTCGACGCCGTCGGACTCATCGGCGGTCGTGCTGCGCTGCCCCGACACGCCGGCCCTGCTCGATGCGACGCGGCAGATCTTCAACGAGTACGCGGCGAGCCTCGACGTCGATCTGTGCTTCCAGGATTTCGCCGCCGAGCTGGCCGGGCTCCCCGGCGCCTATGCGGCGCCGGGCGGGCATTTGCTGCTCGCGTTCGTCGACGGCGAGCTCGCCGGTTGCGGCGCGATGCGTTCGGCGGCCGATGCCGACTACGCGAACGCCTGCGAGATGAAGCGTCTCTACGTCCGTCCGGAATTCCGCGGCTACGGCCTCGGCCGCGCGCTCGCCGAGGCCCTGCTCGACGAAGGCCGCAGCGCCGGCTATTCGTCGATGCTGCTCGACACGCTCGACGACATGGAATCCGCGCGCGAGCTGTACGCGGCGCTCGGCTTCGAAGAGATTCCGCCGTATTACTTCAACCCGATCCCGGGCGCGCACTATCTGAAAGCCGAGCTCGCCGGAGGTCCGGTCGCGCCCCGCTGGTCTCCATCCCGGCGCTGAGATCACCCCGGCGCCCCGCCTCGCCGATACTCCGAGCGCCGATACCGCTGCCAACCCGATGATCCATGAACGCCCGACCCTCGTTTGAATTGCATGCCGGGGCCTTGCGCCTCGCGTTGCGGCCCGATCTCGGCGGCGCGATCGCCGGACTGTGGCATCGCGATGTGCCGATCCTGCGTTCGACCGAACCGGTCGCGCTCGGCGGCGCGCGCCAGGCCGGCTGCTATCCGCTGGTGCCGTACTCGAACCGGCTCGCTTTCCGGCGTTTCCGCTGGAAGGGCGCCGACTACACGACCGAGCCCAACTTCGACGACAGTCCGCATTCGCTGCACGGCGTCGGCTGGATGCGGCCGTGGGAGATCGTCTCGTCGAACGCGGTCGAAGTCGTGTTGCGACTGCGCCATCCCGGCGATGCCGACTGGCCGTTCGCGTTCGAGGCGAGCCAGTACCTCACGTTGAGCCCGGCGGCGCTCAGCGTGCAGATGGTCTTCACCAACACCGCCGTCATCGCCCAGCCGGTCGGCCTCGGCTGGCATCCGTATTTCGTAAAGCGGCCGCGCAGCCGGCTCCACATCGATCTGGCCGAACGCTGGGATGCCGACGTCACGCAGCTGCCGATCCGCAAGGTCGCGCAACCCGGCATCGACAGCGACGTCGTCCACCTCGACTTCGACAACTGCTTCGAAGGCTGGCGCGGACCGGCTCGCATCCGCGACGAGAAGTTCTCGCTGCAGCTGACGTCGTCGCTGCCGTATCTGGTGGTGTTCACGCCGCAGGATCGCGACTATTTCTGCGTCGAGCCGGTCAGCCATGTCAGCAACGCGATCCACATGGCCGATCCGGTCGCGCACGGGCTGCGCAGCGTCGCGCCCGGCGCGTCGATCGATGCCGCGATGAAGCTCGAAGTCGGCGTCGTCTGATTGCGCCGGCCGGCGCGTTGGTCCGTCGCGCCGCGTGCCTGGAGGAGTCGGAGCCAGCGGGTTTTTACGTATAATGCGTGGCTGTGCTGAAAGCTGCCGTCTCCCCTAAATTGGCTGCGGCGACGGTGGCCGCGACGGTGCGATGGACCGACGCAGACGATGCGGACGACCGGCAGTACAAGCGCTTGACGCGAGAGGAGGCCGAGGCGCTGCGTGTCCGCAATCCGGTGCTTTCGCCGTGGCGCGTGATCGCCGCGCAGGCTGCTCTCGGTCTCGCGATCGCCGGCGCCGCGCGGCTGATCTCGGGGTCGCTGGAATCCGCGCTTTCGGCGCTCTACGGCGCGGCGGTCGTGGTCCTGCCGGGAGCTTTGATGGCGCGCGGCACGACCAGCCGCATGTCGCGCCTGACGCCGGCGACGAGCGCCGTCAGCATGATGTTCTGGGCGCTGCTGAAGATCGCCGCGTCGGTGTTGATGTTGGTGCTGGCGCCGCGTGCGGTCCAGCCTTTGAGCTGGCCGGCGCTGTTGGTCGCGATGGTGTTGTGCATGCAGGTCTACTGGTTCGCGCTGCTGTGGCGCGGACGCTCGAAGAATTGACGGAATACGGGACAACAACGACATGGCAGCCGAAGAGCACGCGCTCACCGCCGGTGACTACATCGTCCACCACCTGACGCACCTGTCGACCGGCAAGCCGAAGGGCCTGGTCGATTTCTCGGTCGTCAATTTCGATTCGGTCGTGTTCTCGATCCTGATCGGCGCACTCGGCTGCTTCATTCTGTGGCGCGCCGCGCGCAAGGCGACACCCGGTGTGCCGGGGCGCTTCCAGGCCGCGGTCGAGATCCTGTTCGAGATCGTCGACAACGAGGCCAAGGGCATCGTCCACAACGCGCACAGCCGCAAGCTGGTCGCGCCGC
>JBDTXV010000258.1:0-4371 GCA_040006015.1 Caldimonas sp. | reverse complement strand
GGTCGAAGTCCTCGCCGCCGAGGAAGGTGTCGCCGTTGGTCGACAGCACTTCGAATTGCATCTCGCCCTCGACGTCGGCGATCTCGATGATCGAGATGTCGAAGGTACCGCCTCCGAGGTCATAGACGGCGATCTTGCGGTCGCCCTTGCCGTGCTTGTCGAGGCCGAACGCGAGCGCAGCCGCGGTCGGCTCGTTGATGATGCGCTTGACATCTAGCCCGGCGATGCGCCCGGCGTCCTTCGTCGCCTGGCGTTGCGCGTCGTTGAAATACGCCGGCACCGTGATCACCGCTTCGGTGACTTCTTCGCCGAGATAGTCCTCGGCGGTCTTCTTCATCTTGCGCAGGATCTCGGCCGAGACCTGCTGCGGCGCGAGCTTCTTGCCGCGGATCTCGACCCAGGCATCGCTGTTGTCGGCGGCGACGATCTTGTAGGGCATCAGGTCGATGTCCTTCTGCACTTCCTTCTCGGTGAACTTGCGGCCGATCAGGCGCTTCACCGCGTAGATCGTGTTCTTCGGGTTCGTCACCGCCTGGCGTTTCGCCGAGGCGCCGACCAGGATCTCGCCGTCTTCCTGATAAGCGACCACCGACGGCGTAGTCCGCGCGCCTTCGCTGTTCTCGATCACCTTGGTCGAGTTGCCTTCCATCACCGCGACGCACGAATTCGTCGTGCCGAGGTCGATACCGATCATCTTTGCCATTTGTTCTCTCCTGGACGATGTTTTCTGTCTTGCGATGTGCTGTCGACGTTGCCGTCGGTACTGCTCTGAGGTGTGGTTTCGGGCTGTTCTTTCAAGCGCGTCTCGCGCCGTTCTTTCAGGCCGGCGCCGACACCGTGACGAGGGCCGGCCTGAGCACGCGGTCGGCGATCGAATAGCCCTTCTGCAGCAGCGTGACGACGGTGTTCGGTTCCTGCGCGGCCGGTACGACGCTGATGGCCTGGTGTTGATGCGGATCGAAGCGCGCGCCGGCAGCCGGATTGATCTCGAGCACGCGATTGCGCTCGAGCGCGGTCGCGAGCTGGCGCAGCGTTGCATGGACGCCTTCGAGCAGCTGCTCGGGCGTCGCCGACGGAATCGCGATCGCCGCCTCGAGGCTGTCCTTCACCGGTAGCAGGCTCTCGGCGAAGCTCTCGACCGCGAATTTGCGCGCCTTGGTGATCTCCTCTTCGGCGCGGCGCCGCGTGTTCTCGGCGTCGGCCTTTGCACGCAAATAGGCGTCGGACATTTCGGCACGGCGCGCCTCGAGTTCGCTCAGCTTCCTTTGCGGGTCGTCGCCGTTCGGCGCTTCGCCGGCGCTTGAATCGGCCAGATCCTGCGGGTCGGGGGTTTGTTCTGCGTTCGGCATGGTGTCGGCTGAGTCGAAGTGATTCATTTTGGGCGATTCCCCTGGGTTTCAAGAGGGTATTCCGCCTTTCCTGTGCCTCTCAGATGCGGTCCGCACGCCGACTTGCAACCCGGGGTTCGGTCGATCGGCGCGAACCGAGCGGTCGCGCGCTCTGGCGCGGCGGCGCCGGAGCCTCGTCTCCGGCGACTCGGCGTTATCGGGCTACTCCCGATCGGCCGACGCGCTCCATCGAGTCCAGTCGACGAGCTGGCGGCGCGCCCGCTTGGTCGGCCGCCCCTGCTCGATCGATTGCGCCGGATCGGGCGCGATGCGGCGCTCGGCGACGAGCTTCTCGCGCAATGCGAGGCTTTCGGCGGTTTCCTCGTACAGCGCTTGGGCGACCGGCGCCGGGCCGCGCACGTTGCTCGCGCCTATGACGACGACGGTGCGCGGAACCTGGTTCTGGTGCAGCTCGATGCGGTCGCCGATCCGGACTTCGCGCGCCGGCTTGGCCGGCTGGCCGTTGACGCTGACCCGTCCCTTGCCGATTTCGTCGCTCGAGAGCGCCCGCGTCTTGAAGAAGCGGGCGACCCACAACCATTTGTCGAGTCGCACCCCGGTCATCCTCGGCCTCCGCGCAGCCTTCGAGCGCCGAATCTTTCGGGTCGGAGCGATTTCATCAGTTCGTTGCGCCGAGCCGCTCGGCGCGAGCGCGCCTCTGCTCGAGCGCCTGGGGATCGGGCGGAGTCTGCGTGTCCCAGCCCTGCAGATGGCGCAGCGCCAGGTCGACGAGCGCGACGATCCATTCGTGCTGGTCGTTCAGGCACGGGATGTAGTGAAAGGTCTTGCCGCCGGCGGCAAGATACGCCGCGCGCGCCTCGAGCCCCACTTCTTCGAGCGTCTCGAGACAGTCCGACGTGAACCCGGGGCACATGACGTCGACCCGGCTCGTGCCGGCGCGCGCCAGCGCGACCAATGTCGGCTCGGTGTACGGCTGCAGCCATTCGGCCTTGCCGAAACGGCTCTGGAAGGTCACGAGCAGATGATCGCTCGCGAGCCCGAGGCGCTCGCCGAGCAGGCGCGCAGTCTTCTGGCACTCGCAGTGGTAAGGGTCGCCGAGCAGCAGCGTGCGCTTCGGCACGCCATGAAAGCTGAGGACAAGCTTGTCGCCGCGACCGTGGCTTTGCCAGTGCTCGGTGACGCGCCTGGCCAACGCGTCGATGTAGCCTCGATCGTCGTGGTAGCGGTTGACGAAGCGGAGTTCCGGCACCGCCCGGACCGTGCTCGACCAGGCGCCGACCGCATCGATCAGGCTCGCGGTCGTCGGCCCCGAGTATTGCGGGTACAGCGGCAGGATTAGCACGCGCCGCGCGCCGGCGGTGTGCAATTCGTCGAGCACCGACGCGACCGATGGACTGCCGTAGCGCATCGCATGGCGCACCAGGACCCGGTGGCCGCGCTGGCCGAGATAGCCTCCGAGCAGGCGCGCCTGCTTCGCGGTCCAGGTCTTCAGCGGCGAGCCTTCGGCGGTCCAGATCGTCGCGTACTTGCGCGCCGACCGTGCCGGGCGGACGCGCAGGATCACGCCGTGCAGCAGCGGCAGCCAGATCGCCCGCGGAATCTCGACGACGCGCGGGTCGGTTAGAAATTCGCGCAGGTAGCGGCGCACGGCGGCCGGGGTCGGCGCATCGGGCGTGCCGAGATTGCAAAGGAGGATCGCGGTCGCCGGCGCGCTGGCGTGCGAGTAGCCCGGTCCGGGCGCGAAACTCATCGAGTCATGACTTCCGTCCGATGCCGGACTGGCGCCGCGACTTCGCGTAGCGCATCACTTCGAAGCGCACGCTCGGCGTCACCGCTTCCGACGGTGGCGCGCCGAGGCCGATCATCCCGCTGCCGTGCAGCGTGCAGGAGCCGCGGCGCAGACTGATCGTCTCAGGATCGTGGTCGAAGCGCACATAGGACCCGTTGTAGCTCAGGTCCGTGAGCTCGAACGTGCCGCCATGCCAGTCGATCCGTGCGTGCGAACGCGAGACCCGGCTGTCGTCGATGACATAGGTCGCCTGCGGACTGCGCCCCAGCACGATCGGCATGCTCGCCGCGCGGTAGACGCGGTTCAGATCGAGCCAGGTCAGGCGGATGCCCTCGGGCTCGGGAGACGGCGCGAGCATGTCGCCGTACGCGGTCGCGGCGGTGTCGCCGAGGCGCTGCATCGGCTCCTGCAGATGCACATGGACCGGTTCGGCGCGGCCGCGCAATTGCAGGCGGTCGAGACTGCGAAAGCGCGATCGCTCCCACTCGTCGAGACCGGCGACGACATCGGCGGTCGCGAGCGTCTCGTTGTCGCCGGCATGGTCGAGCAGCCGGGCCGCGACGTTGACGGCGTCGCCGAACAGATCGCCCGACATCTCGACCACTTCGCCGCGCGCGAGACCGACTTGCAGCTTCAGCGTAGGCGACATCGGCCGAGTCGTCTCGAGGTCTTCGCCGCCGGAGTCCTCGAGCGCATCGTGCATTTCGTCGGCAGCCGCGACCCCCTGCGAGGCCGACGGGAACATCGCCATCAGCCCGTCGCCGAGCGTCTTGACGACGGTGCCGCCGTGGATCGCGACGACTCGCGTCAGAACCGCGACGCTTTGCGTGACGACCGCGCTCGCCTCGGCGTTGCCCAGCTTCTCGTACATCGATGTGCTGCCGCGGAGGTCGGCAAATAGCACAGTTCGTTCGATGGTCTGGGTCATGCGCAGCGAGTCAACCGGCGAAACATCGAGTCACAGTTTATAGCGCCCGGCCGACGCGAAAATAGGGCCGCCCGCAGACGGCCCTCGTTCTTCGTGAGGACGGCGGCTCAGAGCGTGTCGAGGTAGGTCCTGAGCTTGTCGGAGCGGCTCGGGTGCTTCAACTTGCGGATCGCCTTGGCTTCGATCTGGCGGATCCGTTCGCGCGTCACGTCGAACTGCTTGCCGACTTCTTCGAGCGTGTGGTCGGTCGACATCTCGATGCCGAAGCGCATGCGCAGCACCTTGGCCTCGCGCGGCGTCAGCGA
>JBDTXV010000257.1:0-4380 GCA_040006015.1 Caldimonas sp. | reverse complement strand
CCGATCAGCGTGCACGAGCTGCTCTATCCGTTGATGCAGGGCTACGACTCGGTCGCGCTGAAGAGCGATCTCGAGCTCGGCGGCACCGACCAGAAGTTCAACCTGCTGGTCGGGCGCGCGCTGCAGTCCGAGTACGGGCAGGAACCGCAGTGCATCCTGACGATGCCGTTGCTCGAAGGACTCGACGGCATCGAGAAGATGTCGAAGAGCAAGGGCAACACGATCGGCATCACCGAGCCGGCCAACGAGATGTTCGCGAAGCTGCTTTCGATCAGCGACACAGGGATGTGGAAGTACTACACGCTGCTCAGCTTCTGCAGCGAAGAAGAGATCGCCGGGCTGAAACGCGAGGTCGAGGCCGGTCGCAATCCGATGGACGCGAAGGTGCTGCTCGCGCGCGAGATCACGACCCGCTTTCACAGCGCCGGCGCGGCCGATGCGGCCGAGGCGGACTTCCGGAATCGCGCGCGCGGCGGCGTGCCGGACGAGATTCCCGAGGTCGCGCTCGTCGGTGCGCCGCTCGCGATCGGCTCGTTGCTGAAGCAGGCCGGCCTGGCCCCGTCGACCAGCGAGGCGCTCCGTCTGGTCGACGGCGGCGGCGTCCGCATCGACGGTGCCGCGGTCTCCGATCGGGGCTCGAAGATCGCGGCCGGACGCTACGTGGTCCAGGTCGGCAAGCGGAAGTTCGCGCGCGTGACGCTCGCGTGACCTGCGCGCGATGCAGGTCAAGACGCTGCTGAAGCTGTCGATCGCGACAGCCGTCGCGACGATCGCGATCAAGTCGCTGGCGTGGTGGCTGACCGGCTCGGTCGGGCTGCTGTCGGATGCAATGGAGTCGTTCGTCAACCTCGCGTCGGCGCTGTTCGCGGTTGCGATGGTGACGATCGCCCAGCGCCCTGCCGACGACGGTCATCCGTTCGGCCACACGAAGGCCGAGTATTTCTCGAGCGGCTTCGAAGGCTTGCTGATCGTCGGCGCCGCCGCCGCGATCATCTGGGCCGCGGTGCATCGCTTCGTCGCGCTGCAACCGCTGCAACTTCTCGGCTGGGGCCTTGCGCTGACGGTCGGCAGCTCGGCGCTGAATTGGGCGCTGGCGCGGCGCATGCTGGCCTCTTCGCGCGAGCACCGGTCGATCGTCCTCGAGGCCGATGCGCGTCACCTCTATGCCGACGTCTGGACCTCGGCCGGCGTCGTCGTCGCGCTCGTCGTCGTCCACTTTACCGGATGGCTCTGGCTCGACCCGGTGATCGCGATCTGCGTCGCGCTGAACATCCTGCGCGAAGGGGCGCGGCTCGCCTGGCGCTCGGTCGAGGGCCTGATGGATACCGCGGTCGAGCCCGAAGTGCGCGCGCAGATCGACCGCACGCTCGCGCATTTCGCGCACAGCATGATCCGCTTCGACCATGTCGTCACGCGCCGCGCCGGCCAGCGCCGCTTCGTCGACATGCACATGCACATGCCCGGCGGCTGGTCGCTCGGCCGCGCCGCGGCGCTGCGCGCCGAGGTCGAGCAGGCGCTGATGAGCGAAGTGCGCGGGCTGCGGGCCTCGATCCAGCTGTTGCCGACCGACGTCGAGGCGCACTTCAACGACGCGGATTCGCCCGAGTGATCGCGCTGCTGCAGCGCGTCACCGGCGCGCATGTCGAAGTCGCGGGCGCTTCGGTCGGCGCGATCGACCGGGGCCTGCTGGTCTTCGTCTGCGCCGAGCCGGACGACACCGATGCGCTCGCCGACCGCTTGGTCGCGAAGATCCTGAAGCTGCGCATCTTCGCGGACGACGCCGGCAAGATGAACCGCAGCGTCGTCGACATCGGCGGCGGCGTGCTGCTTGTCAGCCAGTTCACGCTCGCCGCGGACGTTTCGGCCGGAAACCGCCCGAGCTTCACCGCCGCTGCGCCGCCCGAAGCCGGGCGCCGGACTTACGAGCGCGTCGTCGCGACCGCGCGGGCGCTGCACCCTCTCGTCGCGGCCGGTGTCTTCGGCGCCGAGATGCGCGTGCATCTCGTCAACGACGGCCCGGTGACGATCCCGCTCACGTTGCGAGGGTGACGAGCGCCCTGGACGCGGGGCGCTGACTCAGTCGGCGTATTGCCCGGCTGTCTTGATGATCGGGTCCCACCTCTTGATCTCGGACTCGACGAACTTCTTGTG
Organism: Caldimonas sp.; assembly: GCA_040006015.1. Taxonomy (GTDB): domain Bacteria; phylum Pseudomonadota; class Gammaproteobacteria; order Burkholderiales; family Burkholderiaceae_C; genus Schlegelella_A. The sequence continues at coordinate 2,229 of JBDTXV010000257.1, read as the reverse complement.
CTCGGCCCCGCCGACGCGCGCATCGGTGATGATCACCGCGCCGAGCGACTCCTCGCGCTTGATGAACTCGTGATCCTTCAGTGCGACGCGCAGCGCGGCATTGATCTTGTCGGTCACCGCTTTCGGCGTGCCCTTCGGCGCATAGAGCCCGTGCCAGATCGCCACGTTGAAGCCCTTCAGCCCGGCTTCGTCGAGAGTCGGCAGGTTCTTCAGCGCCGGCGTCGTCAGCCGTTTCAATGTCGTGACCGCGAACGCCTTGACCTTGCCGCTTTCGATCTGGCTGCTGGTGTTGGTGGTCTGGTCGCACATCAGGTCGACCTGACCGCCGAGCAGGTCGATCATCGCCGGGCCGGTGCCCTTGTACGGCACGGTCTGCATCTCGACCTTGAGCGCGCTCTGGAACAGCAGTCCGCACAGATGCGACGCGGCGCCGAGGCCGGCATTGGCGAGGTTGATCTTGCCCTTGTTGGCTTGGATCCATTTCGCGAGCTCGGCGTAGTTGCTGGCCGGAAGCTGGGGCTTGCCGATCAACGTCATCGGCACTTCGTTGATCATTCCAAGGTAATCGAAGTCGTCGAGCGACTTGTATTGCAGCTTGCGATACAGCGCCGGTGCGGTGCTGATGCCGATGTGATGCAGCAGCAGCGTGTAGCCGTCGTTCGGCGCATGGGCGACCTTGGTCGCGCCGAGCGTGCCGCCGGCGCCGCCGACGTTGTCGATGATGATCGACTGGCCGCCGAGCGGCTTGCGCAATGCTTCGGCGAGATCGCGCGCGACCTTGTCGGTCGGGCCGCCGGCAGCGAACGGAACGACGATCGTCACCGGCTTGTCCGGATAGTCGGCCCAGGCCGTGGAGCAGAGCAGGGCGGTCACGGCGGCGAACAGCAAACGTCTCATCGGAATCCTCATCGTTGTGAATCGAGTCATTTTCTCCGGCGACCGCAGTGGCGCCATGGCGAAAACCATGTAAACCGAGGCGTCGCCGAGTCAGGCGAGATGGTCCTGCAACACGCGCGCGACGTGCACGGCCGCGCGTCCGGCGCCGTCGGCGATCTGATGCCGGCAGCTCGTCCCGTCGGCGACGATCAATGCGTCCGGCGCGTTTCTGACCGCGGGCAGCAGACTCAGTTCGGCCATCTGCATCGAGATCTCGTGATGGTTCGCTTCGTAGCCGAAGCTGCCGGCCATGCCGCAGCACGAACTTTCGATCAGCTCCGGGCGCGCGCCGGGAATCAGCCTCAGTACATCGAGAATCGGCTGGACCGCGCCGAACGCCTTCTGATGGCAGTGCCCGTGCACGAGGATCTGCCGATCGGTCGCGTTCAGCTTCGGCGCGAAGCGGCCGGCACGCGCTTCGCGCGCGATGAACTCCTCGAACAGCAGCGCGTGTTCGGCGAGAGTCGCGGCCCGCGCACCGAGACCCATCACCTGCATCTCGTCGCGCAAGGTCAGCAGACACGACGGCTCGAGGCCGACGATGCAGATGCCCCGCTCGGCGAACGGCAGATAGGCGTCGAGCAGCTCGCGCGCCTTCGCCTGCGCCTGCTTCGGCATTCCGGCGGCGAGATAGGTGCGGCCGCAGCAGAGCGGGCGCTCGCGCCTGCCGGCGACATGGACCGCATAGCCCGCGGCCTGCAGCACGCGCACCGCAGCGACCGCGTTCTCGGTCTCGAACGTCGCGTTGAACGTGTCGACGAAGAGCACCGCGGCCTTGGTCGCCGTGAGCGTTGCCTCGCGGCTCGCGAGGCCGAGGGTCGGAGCGAGCTGCCAGAACGTGTCGGCGCGCCACCTCGGCAGCGAACGCCTGGCCGAGAGGCCAGTCCAGCGCTCGGCCGCACGTGCCAACGCGGGAATCCGGTTGCGCAGGTTCAACAGCCGGGGCACGCGGCTCGCGTGCCGCGCGTAGTCGGGCAGGTTCGCGATCAGCCTGTCCTTCAGCGTGTGGCCATGACGGGCCTTGTCGTGCGCGGTGAATTCGAGCTTCATCTTCGCCATGTCGATGCCGGTCGGGCAGTCGCGCTTGCAGCCCTTGCAGCCGACGCAAAGGTCGAGCGCTTCGCGCACCGCCGCGTGCGCGAACCCGTCGCCGTCGCGCTCGCGCTTCGACCCGGGCGCCGCGAGCTGCCCCGACAGCGCGAGGCGCAACGTGTTCGCGCGCCCACGCGTCAGATGCTGCTCGTCGCGCGTGACGCGAAAGCTCGGACACATCGTGCCGGCGTCGAACTTGCG
>JBDTXV010000256.1:0-4391 GCA_040006015.1 Caldimonas sp. | reverse complement strand
GTGCCGGGCGAGGCGCCGCGGACGTCGACGCCGGCGACCGCGCCGCCGTCGGCGAGCACGACGGTGCATCCGGTCGGCCGGCGCGGATCGGTGTAGTGGCCGACGCGCAGGCCTGCAACCGCGGTCAGGCTCATCGGCGCGCGGCGCGGGCGCCCGGCCCGCAAGGCCGCATCACGCGAAGACGCCGGCCGTGTCCTGCATCCGCGCCGAGACTTCGCCGAGCTGATGCAGCGTGTCGCCGAACGTCATCTCCATCACCGTCAGGCGCTTGAAGAAGTGGCCGGCGATGTATTCGTCGGTCACGCCGATGCCGCCGTGCAGCTGGATGCACTGCTGGCCGACGAAGCGCATCGACTGGCCGAGCTGCAGCTTGGCCTGCGCCATTGCGCGACGCCGCGCCGGCGCCGGCTCGCCTTGCTTCATCGTCGCGAAGAAGCTCATCGAGCGCGCCAGCTCGAGCTGCATCTTGACGTCGGCGATGCGGTGGCGCAGCGCCTGGAAGCTCGCGATCGGCACTCCGAACTGCTTGCGCGTGTTCATGTACTCGACCGTCGCCGCAACGAGTCGGTCCATCGCGCCGACGCCTTCGGCGCAAAGCGCCGCGATGCCGATGTCGACCGCGCGCTCGAGCGCGGCGAACGCCGGGCCCGCGCCGATCATCTCGATCGCATTGGCGTTCGTCAGTGTCAGGTCCGCGGCGCTCGCGCCGTCCTGCGTCGGATAGGCGCGGACCCCGACTCCGCTCTCGCCCTTCGAGACGACGAAGAGGGCGATGCCCTCCGGGTCGTCTTCGGCACCGCCGACCCGTGCCGGGACGATGAATGCGCCGGCATGCGCGCCGGCCGGGACCACCGTCTTCTTGCCGGTGAGTTGCCAGGTTCCGGCGACCTTCCGTGCCTTCGTCGAGACCTGCGCGAGGCGGTAGCGTGCGGCGCGCTCCTGATGCGCGAGAACGACGAGCTCCTTGCCTTCGCCGATGCCCTGCAGCCACAGTGCCGCCGAGGGCGAGTGCCCCTCCTTCAGCAAGCTGACCGCGAGCAGCGCGACCGGCGCGAAGGGCTCGAGAACCAGGCCGCGGCCGAGCTCCTCCATCACGACCATCGCCTCGACCGCGCCGAAGCCGAGCCCGCCTTGCGCCTCCGGTACCTGCAGCCCCGTCAGCCCGAGCTCGGCGATCTCGCGCCACGCATCGGCCGAATAGCCTCCGCCCTTCACGATCCCTTGCCGGCGCTCGAAGCCATAGCCCTTCTCGACCCACCTGCGCACCGTGTCGCGCAGCATTTCCTGCTCGTCGCTGAATTCGAAGTCCATCGCAGTTCTCCTGCTACCGCGTCGTCTGTCTAGCTGGAACCCCTTCCCTCCCGGAGGGAAGGGGCAGGGAAAGGAAGCAATCTGTCGGGCAAGGCCCGTGGCCGAAGGCCGCGGGCAGGGAAAGGGAGCAATCCTGTGCGCAAAGCGCGGAGCCAACGGCTACGCGCTCGCGCAAACCCGTTCGGCTAGCCGAGCACGGTTTGCGCGACGATGTTCCGCTGCACCTCGTTCGAGCCCCCGTAGATCGTCGTCTTGCGCATGTTGAAGTAGCTGCCGGCGAGAGGTGCGACCACTGTCGAGCCGACCTGGTCGCCTTGCCAGCCGGCTTCCATCGCTTCGCGCAGGTACGGCACCGCCGCCGGCCCGGCCGCGAGCATCATCAGCTCCGTGTAGCGTTGCTGGATCTCGCTGCCACGGATCTTCAGCAGCCCGGCGACGTCGAGCGTCTGCTTGCCACTTTCGCGGCCGCTCGAGCGCTCGGCCGACAGCACGCGCAGCACCATCATCTCGAGAGCGACGACGTCGACCTCGAGCTTTGCGATTTCGTCGCGGAAACGCGTGTCGTCGTAAAGGCCCTCGGCCTTCGCGATCCGCTTCAGTCGTTCGAGCTCGCGCTTCGCACGGTTCACGTCGGCGATGTTGGTGCGCTCGTGCGCGAGCAGGAACTTCGCGTAGGTCCAGCCCTTGTTCTCCTCGCCGACAAGGTTGTCGACCGGGACCTCGACGTTGTCGAACCAGACCTCGTTGACCTCGTGCTCGCCGTCCATCGTGATGATCGGGCGCACCGTGATGCCGGGGCTCTTCATGTCGATCAGCAGGAAGCTGATGCCGGTCTGCGGCTTGCCGTCGCTGCTGGTGCGCACGAGGCAGAAGATCCAGTCGCCGTACTGGCCGAGCGTGGTCCAGGTCTTCTGGCCGTTGACGATGAACCTGTCGCCGTCTTTCGTGTGGACACGCTCGGCCTTCGTCTTCAGCGACGCCAGGTCGGAGCCCGAGCCCGGCTCGCTGTAGCCCTGGCTCCACCAGACCTCGCCGCTCATGATGCCGGGCAGGTGGCGGCGCTGTTGCTCCGGTGAGCCGAACTGCATGATGACGGGGGCGACCATGACCGGGCCGAACGGGATCACGCGCGGCGCCCCGGCGAGCGCGCATTCCTCTTCGAACAGATGGCGCTGGATCGCGGTCCAGCCGGGGCCGCCGAATTCCTTCGGCCAGGCCCAGCCGTGCCAGCCCTGTGTGCCGAGGATCTTGGCCCAGCGCTGCAGATCGTCCTTCGACAGGCGCAGCGCGTTGTGCACCTTGTGGCTGATGTCCTTCGGCAGATGTCCGGCGACCCAGCCGCGTATCTGCTCGCGGAACGCGAGTTCCTCGGGCGTGAAGTTGAGGTCCATCGAAGGCTCCCGTCGCAATGACAGTCAAGGTTTTAGCACGACCGTGCGATTTCGCGATCGAGCTGATCCCGGCGACGCGGACTCCGCGCGCCGGCCCTCGCGCGGCGATCGTGAGAACGGGCTCACCCGGCGAGTAGCCGGTCTCCGACAGACGTCCGCGACGCCGCAGTCTCTACTGGCAGCGCACTCCCGATTCGAACCGCCCATGCGCCATGTATTGATCGTCGACGAGGACAAGCGCTCTGCCGAGCAGATGGCTGCGGTGGCCGCGAGCGTCGACATGACTTGCGCGATCGCGCACACGTTGCGCTCGGCGCAGGCGCAGATCTCGATGCACAAGCCCGACATCGCGTTCGTCGATCTGCGCCTTCCGGATGGCAGCGGCCGGGACCTGATCGACGCGGCCGGCCCGCTCGCCGGCGCCGAGGTCGTCGTCATGTCCGGGACGCCATCGTTCGATTCGTCGATCGAGGCCCTGCGGCTGCGCGTGGCCGACTACCTGAAGAAGCCGGTCTCCGAAACCCAGTTGCGCGCGGTGCTCGAGCGGCTCGCGCCGCCGGCGGCTTTCAACCGCGAGATCGGCGACCTCGACCACGATGTCGAGCAGCATGGCCACTTCGGACCGCTGTGGGGCCGCTCGGCCGCGATCCGCGGCGTCTACGACCGGATGGCTCGGGTCGCGAGGACCGCGGCCGCGGTGTTGATCACGGGCGAGAGCGGGACCGGCAAGGAGATCGTCGCGCGGACGATCCACGACCTGAGCCGCCGCCGCGGCGCCGAATTTCTGGCGGTCAATTGCGGTGCGATCTCGCCGAAGCTGATCGAGAGCGAATTGTTCGGCCACGAGAAGGGCAGCTTCACCGGCGCCGACCGGCAGCACATCGGCTTCTTCGAGCGCGCCGACGGCGGCACGCTCTTTCTCGACGAGATCGGCGAGATGCCGGCCGAGCTGCAGGTCAAGCTGCTGCGCGTGCTCGAGACCGGCGCGCTGGTGCGCGTCGGCGGGACCCAAAGCCGCGAGATCGATGTCCGCATCGTCGCCGCGACGAACAAGAGTCCGTTGCTGGCGGTCGATGCCGGGACGCTGCGCGCCGACCTGTTCTATCGCCTCAACGTGTTCCCGATCGACGTGCCGCCGCTGCGCGAGCGCCTCGACGACGTCGCGCTGATCGCGCTCCATTTCCTGCGCCAGATCTCGAACGTCGAAGGTCGCGCGAAGGAGTTCGCGCCGGCCGCTCTCGCGCGTCTGGCCGACTACCGCTGGCCCGGCAACGTGCGCGAGTTGCGCAACATCGTCTATCGGGCCTACCTGATGGCACCGGGCGGCCTGATCGTCGATCCGTGCCTGCCGGACGATGATGCGATGGCGTCGACAGCGACTGCGACGACCGTGATGGCGGCAACGCTGCCGTCGGCTGCCGCTGCGCCCGGAATCTCGCTGCCGCTCGGCATCAGCCTGAAGGACGTCAAGCGCCGCGTCACCGTCGCGACGTTCGAGCACATCGGCGAGCACGAGCGGACCGCGGCGGCGCTCGGCATTTCCGACAAGTCGCTCGCGCTCGCGTTGAAGAACCACTTCGCGTTCGAGCGCGAAGCGGGCGTCGAGCGCTAGAAACGCCGGTCGAGCGTCAGCGTGTCGTTCTCGCGCTTCATCTGGAAGCGCGTCAGGAAGCTGTTGCCGAGCAGCAC